>CAYXLV010000008.1:0-5593 GCA_964465995.1 uncultured Coxiellaceae bacterium
ATACTTCGGCGCCGCCAACATCCAGGCTGGGAATGACATATAAAACTTTCATCGGGCGGTCCAATACTTATACTGCTTGAATAAAAATTGCACTAGAGGTAGCGGTAAAAAGGTAAGAGTAAACACAACTGCTGCACGAATATCAAGCTTTTTTCTTAATAAAGGGCGTAATAAATGCCGAGATTTTTGCCGTTTTGTTGCTAATAAATAATAAGTTGCTGCACCCAAAAGGCACTGGCGCCAAGTATCAGGAAATTGGGTTAAGATGCTTTGAAATCGAGACAGCATCATTTCATGTAGCAATGCATGCTCATCGGGGCGCGCTAGCTGACTAGCAGTATGCGTTAATCGTGAAGGTGCTTCAGTGCCAATACGACAAATCGTCATATTCCAAGTTGGAATACCCCAGCGTTCAGCGATCGACCACCACAAAAGCGCTTCACCACCAATCTTCAGTGGCGGATACGCCAATTTATGCTCAACAAAAACTTGTCGTTGAATAACTGGCGTAAAGTCGCCTTTGATCACCTGGCTACAATAATCTGCTGCTGTTGCAATGAGAAAGTTGGCCGGCATCAAGGCATTGCTGCAAATAAAATTAAAAACTGGGTAGTGTTGATAATGATCCAGTTGTGAAATGCTGCGTTGAATTTTTTGCAAGCAGTCGGGCTGCAGTTGATCATCATCATCAAATAAAATAACCCAATCATTTTGTGCCAGTGCAATGCCGCGGTTTCTGGCCACACCGGGCCCTTGGCTATCACTTAGGCGTTCATAACGAAGCCGTGGATGCATTGTTTGAATACTCGCACTGTATGGCGTGCTCGAGCCGTCATCCACCACAATAATTTCCAGCTGATCCGCATTTGCTTGCGCTAATATCGATTCAATCGCACGCATCAGTAATTGGGGTCGGTTATAGGTTGGAATAACGATCGAAAAAGTAAATGGTTTCATACTATAGGTTCATCTTATCGAGTGATTCAAATTGATTATTTAAAACAGCTAAGCCCGTTGCTGCAGCAACCAAGTAGTAAATCCATTCTGAAAATTCCGTAGAAAACTCGCTAGTCAATGCGAATAAAATAAAGTAAACCAATAAAAACAAGCTGGCCACTGCAATAGCTTGGTCTTTGGGATGAGCAAGACATTGGATTTTCTTAAGACTGCTAGGCAGATAAACCACCCAGCACACACTTAGCAAAATAAATCCTAATAATCCAACACCACCGGTTTTGCCAAATAGATCAAGGTAGTTATTGGTAATGCTCACCAGTATTGGTTTACCCTGCAAAGAGGTATGCACTGACACTGCCATAGCATCCATACCATTGCCAAATAAAATACGCCCTATATAACGACGCCAGTTTAAAAACTCATGCTGAAAAAACTGAAAAGCGAAACGGTATTGCACATAACGGATAGCATCAATTCGTTGCAGCGTCTGGCTGAATTGGTGATGTCGTAGCGCACTGATGCCACTGATTGTTTTGTAGATATTTTCATTTTGAAGATGGCTATAGTTTTCACGTTTCATTGGTTTTGTGAGCCGGTAACTGTGGGCCGCGTAAATAGACGTTTCGTAGGGTGTAGTAGCTGCTGCCCGTTGTTGTTGCAAAGGCATTAATGTGAGTGAGCCGTGGGGTACTATAGTCGCCTGTTTATTATGCATTAGGATAAAATTTGAGAACTGGTTGGCGAGCACATGCCCCAAGCATATCGCAGCTAAAGGCACGATGATTTTAGCAAATAATTTTTTATTGAGTGGTAAATGCTGGGTGATTAATGCAAGTCCTATTATCAAGAAATAGCCAACCCCAATGCTCAATATCGCTAACCTTGAGTTATCAAGCACCACAATCATTACGCTTATTAAAATAATTAAACAGCGTGCTAAATAATGTTTATTGGAACATAGTGTCAAATAAAAATAATAAGCAAAAACTGGTATCGCTACTTTAGCTAATGACCCAGGCCAAGCCAGTAAAGTCATCCAGCGTGCCGGTATGGTCCATAAACTAGCTAAAATGGAAGTTTGATAAAGTGCCGTCATAATCAGCAAAAAATTAATCAACATCGCTGCTATAAACGCACCCCAAATCACATATAAATATCGGATATCACTTGTCAACAACAATACCGAAGCTAACAGCAATGAAACTTTTATTCCCTCAGCAATACTGTATCCTGGCAGTTGCGAAAATAAAGCTGACAACAATATCCCAAGCACAAAAATACCGCTTGCAATTAAATAAGGATAATGAATTGATAACTGTTGACTTTGCCAGGCTTTATAGCAAGGGTAGGGCAGCAATAAAAAAGTTGCAATCCACTGAATACGCGGTAACACTTCAATCTTCAAAGCCGGTGAGACCATTAGAATAGTCCATACAAATAACAGGATTAATTCAAGTGCGGGTAGTTGATCAGTCATCGTTTTTGCGTTGGTGGTCATGATATCCATATCCTTTTTAATGCAGCATAATTTTTAACAAGTACAATGAAAAAACCAACCAATAAAATAATGCTCAATACATCAGCCGCATGGTTAAAATGCTGCAACTGCTTGCTCAGCAAAATTACACTAGCCATTAACGCTGTTGCCAACTTCCAGCCAACCGTTTTAAAGTCCATTGTGACAACCATCGCATCAATAAAATAAGCATAAAAAAACTGGCTGATTACCCAAGCCCAACCCATTGCCAACACACCAAGATAAGGTCTTAGCAACAAAAACAACAACACCATGCAACCAATGGCTGCAGCAATCAATAGGGTGCTAGCTTGATAACGCAAAGCTGCTTGTAAATAATTAAAACTAATATCGCTATGCGAATTCATCGCAATTGCTACAAACAATAAGCACAATAACTGCGGAATTTGCGGTTGCTGCAGATGCAATACCGCCAACAACAAGGGTGTTAAATAACTCGCG
Source organism: uncultured Coxiellaceae bacterium (assembly GCA_964465995.1). Lineage (GTDB taxonomy): Bacteria > Pseudomonadota > Gammaproteobacteria > Coxiellales > Coxiellaceae > CAYXLV01. The sequence goes on from CAYXLV010000008.1 coordinate 2,936, forward strand.
ATCAAACCAATCACAAGATAACCCAGCCAACTAAACCGCAAAGTGATATTAAGTGAGTCAAGCAACTGGGCATGTTGCTCTTTGGATTGAGTAAGATATTTTGCAAAGCGCGGAAAAATCACCAAGCCAATACCATTTGAAAAAAACCAGAGCTTATTCGCAATATTAAAAGCCGCTTGATACAAGCCAAGCGTTGCTAACCCAAAAAAATAGTTGGTGAGAATAGACCCCACGGATAGCATGATAGTTTGCGACAACTGCATGCTAGACAAAAATAAGGATTGCCCAAACATGGCTTTGATTTTTTTAAAATCACAATGCAATTTCCAATAGTGACGCGGTAGTTTTAGCATTAACCTTTGTGCAAAAAACATATCTACCAATCGATAACTCATCGCCACCAAAACCACAACTGCTATTGACCGAAAGCCTACAAAGCCAATGATCATCAAACCATAGCGAGCCAGCCCGGAAAATACGGTAAATTGGCTGTATTGTTTAAATTGCTCTTGCGCCACGCAATAAGCTTTCGCAATATTAGTGGGTATCGACAATATATAATCAACCAAGCTGAGTAAAATAATAATTTGCAGTGATCGATAAAGGGCTTGTGGGACAGGAAATAGATAGTGACTGGCAACATAAATAATTAAGGGCGCCAGGATTAACAAACCACAACAAATTAAAAAAAATAGTGACGCAGCCGTTTGTAAATGCTCGAGCTTCTTAGCATCGCAATTGGCTTGTGCTAAATGACGTGACAGATTTTTACTCATGCCAAGTTCAAAAAATTGATTGTAGTTCACAAAAATTAAATAGATCGAAAACAACCCATATCCAGGCAGTCCAAGCTGATGGATGCCTAAGGGGATTACGAATAATCCGAGTAATCCATTAATAATGTTGGAGGTGTAAACGTAGCTGATATTTTTTAGCATGGTGTCCTTAATGGCACGGGCAACATAGGCTTAGTCTCATTGAGAGGATTTAAAACTGTTTATTTATTAACCTTAAAATTCGCAAACAACGTTAGCAAAATTCCAAGTGGCCTGCAATTTAGGGACTTTAATAAAACAGATTGAGTAGATTGCAAGCATCTAGGACTTCATATATGATTCGCCGCATGAAATTCATCGACCTCGATAAGCAATACCAACTCTATAAAAGCGCCATTGACAGCGCCATTCAAAGGGTATTAGACCACGGCCAATACATCCAAGGTCCAGAACTCGAAGAGCTTGATCAAAAATTAGCAAGTTTGGTTGGTGTTAAACATTGTATTTCTCTTTCAAGCGGCACTACCGCGCTGCAAGTGGCCTTAATGGCGCTCAATATTCAACCAGGTGATGAAGTGATCACCACACCGTTTAGCTTTTTTGCCACGGCCGAAGTGATTCTTTTACTGGGTGCTAAACCAGTCTACGTCGACATTGATCTAAAAACATACAATATGGACCCGGCGCTGATTGAAGCTGCGATCACCCAAAAAACCAAAGCCATTATTCCCGTGAGCTTATATGGCCAATGTGCTGATTACGATGTGATCAATGCCATTGCCGCCAAATACCAACTACCAGTTATTGAAGACGCCGCGCAAAGTATCGGTGGAACTTACAAAGGCCGCTTATCCTGTGGTTTAACAACCATCGGCTGCACAAGCTTTTTTCCTTCAAAACCGTTAGGTGCATATGGCGATGCCGGCGCTTGTTTTACCAATGATGATCAATTGGCTGATAAAATGCGCTCAATTATTAACCACGGTCAGCAAGGCCGCTATCATCATGTGGATATTGGCATCAATGGCCGTTGCGATACCTTGCAAGCGGCTATCTTATTAGCAAAGCTACCGCATTTAGCCGAAGAAATTCGCCTTCGCCAACAAGTGGCTGCTTGGTATGATGCAGCGCTTGCTGACAAAGTCACCACGCCCTATATCGAAGCTCACAATATCAGCGCCTATGCGCAATACACCATTGCCGTTGAAAACCGCCAATCCCTGCAACAAGCTTTAGCTGCACAAGGCATTCCCACTGCAGTGCACTATCCAAAAGGCTTGCACCAGCAACCCGCCATGTTGGGATTAGAAGAGTCGCAGTCTTTTCCAAACACCGAACAAGCTGCTCAGCAAGTCTTAAGCTTGCCATTCTATCCTTTTATGGAAAAAGCATTGGTCGATAAAGTGGCATCTGCCGTCATAGAACAGGTCGCCACCGTGGAGGCATAATCTGTGTTTCAATCCGCTTGGTATCTTATTTATACAAAACCCAAACAAGAGCAGGTTGCAAAAGACAACCTACAGCGCCAGCATTACACCACGTATTTACCTCTTACCACCGTGCGCCGGCGCCGTCATAACAGTTTCTATCTAGCACAAGAACCACTATTTCCAAGATACTTATTTATTCAACTTAACGACTCACAAGACAACTGGTCCCCCATCCGTTCCACTCGCGGTGTTGCAAACTTAGTGCGCTTTGGAACCGACGCACCCAAAGTACCCGAGACCTTATTGAATTATTTAATTTTTTACTTTTTTAATAAACTTTTCCTATATCATTCTGTTGAAAACAAAAGGGAGGCATCAAAAATAATGGGTGTAAACCCCTATTTTATAGAAGAGTATAAGCTCGCATCTCCTAATTATTCAATGAAAGATAT
>CAYXLV010000008.1:5603-18106 GCA_964465995.1 uncultured Coxiellaceae bacterium
ACATATGACTTCGCCCCGAACAAACCGAAGCCGACCGCCTAGCAGACACTGCTACGCCAACAACATTAAAGAAAGGCGATAAAGTATTTATTGCCGATGGTGTGCTAGCCGGTTATGAAGCAATCGTGCAAGCGAAAAATAGCGCGCAGCGTGTGTCGGTGTTATTAGATATCGTCGGTAAAACCAATCAAATTAGCTTGTCGACAGCGCTGGTTGAGCTGTTGAGGTAGACTGGCCATGCGCAAAGCGATTGCAATCATAGCGTGGTAGTGCTTGTGGTCGCTGTTTTAGATCGTCACTGCTAACATCGCGCGGCTCCACGCTTAGTGAATATTGAATACCTTGTGCGGTGAGCAAATTTTCAGTGGTGCGCGTAAAAGTGTGTGCACCGCCATAGGGATAACAAAACGTATTAATCTTTTCGCCAATAATGCCTGCTAAGATGTTGCAAGATTGTTCAATTTCACGTTGTTGTTCAGCAACAGGTAGCTTGCTAAACACTTTATGCTGATGGCTATGACTGCCAATAATCATGCCTTGTGCATGCATATGTTTAATTTGTAACGGTTGCAAATAAAAATTATCAAGCAGCGTCGTATTGGGAAAATACACTTGCATTAACTGATCAATAATATCTTCACGATATTCATAAGCAATATAATAATTCAAAACGCGTTTAACATATTGCGTTGCTGCATCATTGGTTTGCCAACGATAAGTCTTTTGGTGAAAATCATTGAGATATTGGTCGCTTAATAAGCTGTCATCAATTCGCTCTAATAGCGTTTTTAAAATAGCATTGCCGCCAAACTTGCCAAGCAATAAATGGATCCGATGCACATCCAGTAATTTAGGTTTTGCATAAATCACCGTCGGCACATAAAAAATTCCCCATAATTTTTTTTCAAGCAGTGTGGGTAGCACATAATCGTAATGATCTATAAAACCATCATCAAAAGTTAGCACAACACCTTGGGCTGGCGTGTGAGTCGTTATCGCGTCGAAAAAAGCCTCACGACTTAAAAAACCATGCTGAGCCTCTAGCCAATCTAATTGTTTGCGAAAATTAGCGACAGTGAGATTTTTAAAAAACGGATACTCGTGGTTATCAGGTCTTACGTAGTGATACATTAAAAATTTCACAGTGCACACCCTACTGTAATCGCAGGATTTTCAACCAGTGGAATTGCTTTGCAGCGTTGTTGTTGTGATTGTAAATATTGATCGACAAGCCCAGCGCTAAAATTATGATATAAGCGTTGGGTGGCAAATTGATCCGCATCTTTGCGACGATAAAACTTACTGCTTGCGGTTGCTTGCGGTTGCGGCATATGACCTAGCTGATCAAATCGACGAATTAGCTCAGGATAAATCGCAGCCACATCTTGAATGAGCCGATTGCCAATTGCATGTGGGGTATCGCCTGGACAAACCCGCGCACGAATTTGATGAATAATTTCACCGGTATCAATTCCGGTATCAACATACATAAACGTCGCACCAAAATACTCCGGTTCGTTATTGACTAGCGCCCAAAAATTAGTGCCAGAGCCGCGATAGTAAGGTGATAAACCTAAATGCACATTTAACACTGCATTTGGAAAAGCATTCAGCAGTGGTGCTTTGATAATGGAGCAGCCATACAACACAATCAGCTCAGGTTGTAGATCGATAATAGCGCGGGTTATATCAGGCGAATTAATCGCGCCTTTATCAATGTGGATGGGATTAGAGTCATCGGGAGTATCTTGAAGATAAGTTTGAAAAAAATCTTGTTCGGATTGGGTGCGTGCTAAGGCGTGATTAAGTTCGATAGTATGATTGGTTTTACGTTGAATACGTTCGGTTAAACTGTCTTTTTTAGATTCACAATAACTGCGCAAGACACGAATCCCAGAAGCGTTAGCAATCGCGGTGCGCATAAAAGTGTGTCTGAGTTCAGAGCCGGTGATAATCACAATTTTTTTCATAGCATCTCGGTTCGATATTTTATTTTTTTTGCTCGCAGCAGTTTATCGATTTCAATGAGTATTAGCAAAGTGGGGGAGGGCCAAAATCTGGCTATTATTAAACCAAGAGTGCTCAAAAAAGTATCATTAATTTAAGCGTTTTCTGACTTGCAGTTTCAAAGTGATCTGGTAGAGTGTTCAGCCTATGAACGCGGATAAAGATGATATGGAAATTACTTTGCCTATTTTGCGAACAATCGAACAGCAAAGTGATATTACGCAAAGAAGCCTTGCTAAACGCTTGGACTTGGCATTAGGTTTGACGAATGCCTATTTAAAAAATCTAGTCCGCAAAGGCTTAGTCAAAATAGAACAAATTCCTGCCAATCGCTACCTCTATTATTTAACGCCCAAAGGTCTCACTGAAAAAGGCCGACTGACTGCCGCTTACTTATCAAAGTCATTACATTTTTACCGCCATGCAAGTCATGCTTATAAAAGCATTTTCCAAAATGGCATGCACAACAATTGGTCAGACGTTATTTTGGGCGGCGTTTCAGATTTGGCGGAAATTGCTTTGCTACATGCCCAGCAAGCCAATATCACTATTAAAGGTATCTATGACCCAGATTATGGGCAAACAGAATTTATGAATCACCCTGTTATCAATTCGGTAGAGGCTGTACCGGTTGGTATACCTGTGGTGATTACGAGTTTGGATGTAACGAGTCAAGCAATTGCTCGTTTACTACGTGTTACTGATAAAGAGCGGATTTTTATTCCAGATATTTTGCAGTAATACCTAATAAAAAAATCGCTAAATGCAATGTCGAGGTTGTAGGGCGGTAGCGTGCTTAAATAAAGATCTTGGAAATGTATATGATCAATAAAAACAGTAAAGTATTAGTCACAGGAGCGGATGGTTTTATCGGTTCGCATCTGGTTGAAAAGTTAGTTGATAGCGGTATCGATGTTCGAGCTTTTGTGTATTACAACTCCTTTAATTCTTGGGGTTGGTTGGATAATGCCAGTGATTTTACCAAGCGAAATTTGGATGTCTTTGCCGGTGATATTCGTGATCCACACGGCGTTAAAAAAGCGATGCAAGGTTGTGATGTGGTACTGCACTTAGCATCGTTAATTGCCATTCCGTATTCTTATCACTCACCCGATACGTATATCGACACCAATGTCAAAGGCACATTAAATGTGGTGCAAGCCGCACGTGAACTTGAAGTCAGTAAAGTGGTGCATACCTCAACCAGTGAAGTGTATGGTTCCGCGCAATATGTTCCTATCGATGAAAATCATCCACTGCAAGGTCAGTCACCATACTCCGCCTCAAAAATTGCAGCCGATCAAATTGCCTTATCTTTTCATCGCTCTTTTGGTGTGCCAGTGGCAGTAGCGCGTCCGTTTAATACTTACGGACCACGTCAATCGGCTCGAGCCATTATTCCAGCCACGATTATCCAAGTTGCTAATGGTTTGCAAAAAATTCAATTAGGCAACTTATACCCAACCCGCGATTTTAATTATGTTGAAGATATTGTTAATGCTTTTATTGCGTTAGCGAGCTCTGAACAAGGGGTTGGTGAAGTCATTAATTTTGGTAGCAATTATGAAATCTCTATTAATGACACCGTGCATTTAATTGCAGAAGTGATGGGGAAAGATATCGAAATTGTTTCTCAAGCCGAACGACTCAGACCTGAAAAAAGCGAAGTCGACCGTTTGCTTGCAGCGAATAGCAAAGCAAAAACATTACTCAATTGGGTGCCTGATTACGCCGGCGTGGCTGGCTTTAAAAAAGGATTGGCCAAAACCATCGACTGGTTTGCTAATCCATTAAATTTAAATCGTTATAAGGCTGGAGTGTATAACATCTAATGCAAACCCTTAGCCCAACATCAACTAGTCAAGCGATTGCCAAGGCAGTCCGTGAGCTATTTCCCCAGCAAGACAATATTTATTTACATCCGCCGCAATTTGCCGGTAATGAGTGGCAGTATGTAAAAGAATGTATTGATACCGGTTGGGTATCATCAGTTGGCAGTTATGTTGATGCATTTGAAAAAAAATTAGCAGAATTTACCGGCGCAAAATACGCCGTGGTGACCACCAGCGGTAGCGCCGCATTGCACACCGCGCTACGCATTGCGGGTGTGCAAGCCAACGATGAGGTGCTATTACCAGCGCTGTCATTTATCGCCGCTGCCAATGCGATTAGTTACTGTCACGCCACACCACATTTTATCGATTCCTCATCAGTGGATTTGGGGGCGGATGCGCAAAAATTAAAAAACTACTTAATGGAAATCGCCGAATTAAAAGGCAACAGTTGCATTAATAAAAACACAGGCCAAGTTATTCGCGCACTTTGTGTGGTGCATATTTTTGGACACCCCGCCGACTTAGATGCGCTACAAGCTGTTTGTAATCAATTTAATATTGCTTTGCTTGAAGATGCAGCTGAAGGCTTGGGATCTTTCTATAAAAACCGTCATGTCGGCTGTCATGGTTTGGTGGGTGCATTAAGCTTTAATGGTAATAAAATTATTACTACAGGCGGTGGTGGTGCATTGTTAACGGATGATGCAGCATTGGCAAAACGCGCCAAGCATTTAACCACTACAGCAAAAGTGCCTCACGCTTGGCAATATGACTACGATGAAATCGGTTACAACTACCGCATGCCGAATATCAATGCCGCTCTTGGTTGCGCGCAGCTCGAGCAATTGCCAGCGATTTTAGCGCGCAAACGCCAATTAGCAAACGCTTATCAAACTGCCTTTGCTGAGATACCAGGTTTGCAATTTGTAAATGAGCCTGCTCAAACACAAAGTAATTTTTGGTTAAATGCCTGCCGTTTAGAAAATCCAGATATGACTCAGCGTGATCAATTGATCTTAGAGTTAGTGCAACAAAAAATTCATGTGCGTCCAGTCTGGAAGTTAGTATCAAAGTTACCCATGTACCAACACTGTCCGCAAATGAATTTAGAACAAGCTTATGCGCTTGAAGCCTCTTTGATTAACTTACCGAGTAACGGATAACAGCGATGGCATTACGAGTTGTTTTTATTGGATCGGTAAAGTTTAGTCAGGCACTATTGTCCAGTCTGTTAACGCGTGATGAAGTTGATATCGTTGGCATCGTGTCCTGTTCGCAGTCAACGTTTAATGCTGATTTCGCCTGTTTAGAAAGTACGGCCTTGCAACACCATATTCCTTATTTTGCAGCCGATAAAGACGAGCAACTCATTGACTGGGTTGCAACATTACAGCCTGATTTTATTTTTTGTTTTGGCTGGTCGAAATTACTCAAACAAGAATTAATTGATCTGCCAACGAAGGGTGTGCTGGGTTATCACCCAACATTACTACCAAAACACCGAGGCCGCCATCCCATCATTTGGGCATTAGCATTGGGCTTATCAAAAACAGGCTCGACTTTCTTTTTTATCGACGGCGGTGTCGATAGTGGTGATATTTTAAGTCAACGCGAAGTCAGCATTGCGACAGCAGACACAGCCGATGATTTATATAAAAAAATTCTCGATACAGCGCTGGCACAGCTGAATGAGTTTATACCACGCTTGTATCACAATAACTTTGTGCGAATCCCTCAAGCGCATCACTTGGCAACGTATTGGCGCAAGCGCAGCCCGCGCGATGGTGCGATTGATTGGCGTATGTCAGCCAGTAGCATTTACAACCTAGTGCGAGCTTTAACGCGACCTTATTGCGGTGCACATTATCAGCAGCAAACTGCAATGATAAAAATTTGGCGCTCACAGATTGAAGCCATTAATGATGACAGCATAGAGCCAGGTAAAATTCTGCACATTGAAGGCAACGAGCTGGTGGTCAAATGCGGTCAAGGCGCGATTAGATTATTAGAGCATGATTTTAAGCAAGGCCTAACCTGTGGAGATTATTTATGAGTTCAGTGATGGTGGTTGCGCCACATCCGGATGATGAAACATTAGGCTGCGGTGGCACCTTGTTAAAGCATAAAGCCGCGGGTGATTCGATTCACTGGTTAATTATGACGGGTATGAGTGACAGCTCTGGTTACACAAGCACTCAAAAATCACAACGGGCTCAAGAAATAAAAACTGTTTCGCAACACTATCAGTTTGATTCGGTGCATGAGCTTGCTTTCCCCACTGCTCAATTAGATAACTGCCACTTAAAAGATGTGATTGATAGTGTGGCCAAGGCGTTAAATACGGTTAAGCCAGCCGAGATTTATTTGCCTTATGAAAATGATATTCACACCGATCATTATGTTACCCATCGTGCATTGATGGCGTGTTCAAAATGGTTTCGATTTAATTTTATTAAACGCATGTTGGTGTATGAGGTGGTGTCGGAAACAAACTTTGTTTTAAGTTCGAGCAGTCATCGCTTTAAGCCAAATATTTATGTGGATATTAGCCAGCACCTCGACAATAAAATTGAAATTCTTAAAGTCTACAAAGATGAAATTTTAGATTTTCCTTTTCCAAGATCGATTCAAGCAGTGAAATCACTGGCTATGTTGCGTGGCTCGGAAGCGGGTTTTGAAGCGGCAGAATCATTTATGTTAATTAAAGAAGTCATTAGTTAAGTGGCGATGACAGTTAGCAAGGTAGGTTGATGCAAAAACGTAAAATTGTTGTGGTGACGAGTGCACGCTCCGAATACGGATTGTTATATTGGGTGATGCGTGAAATTCAAGATGACCCAATGCTTGAATTACAAGTTTTAGTGACAGGTATGCATTTGTCGCATGAGTTTGGTTATACCTATCAAGATATCGAAAAAGATGGCCTTCCAATCACTGAAAAAGTAGAGATGTTATTATCCAGTGATTCCGCTGTCGGTGTGGCTAAATCAATGGGACTCACGGTGATTGGCTGTGCTGATGCATTGCAGCGTATGCAGCCGGATATTGTCGTGGTCTTAGGGGATCGATATGAAACTTTAGGGGTAGTACAAACAGCGATGCTGTTAAAAATTCCGATTGCGCATATCCATGGTGGTGAAGCATGCGAGGGCTGTTTAGACGATGCGATTCGACACGCGATTACTAAATTATCACATATACATTTCCCCGTGACTGAAAAATACAAATCAAGAATTTTGCAAATGGGTGAAAACCCCGAATTTGTTTTTAATTTTGGTGCGCCGGGTTTGGATCATGTGCGACGTTCGCAGTTGCTTTCACCAACGGAGTTAGAGACACAACTTGATATTCAAATGTCGGGTACTAACTTACTAGTGACATACCATCCCGTATCAATCAATAAACGCGAGCCAATCAAAGGGCTTTATGCCTTGTTCGCTGCTTTGCGACAGTTTCCCGATTGTAATATCTTTTTCACAAAGTCGAGTGCAGATGAGAGTGGTCGTCAAATTGGTTATTTAATCGATGAATTTGTTGCAGAAGATCCCGCTAAACGAAAATCGTTTGTGGTATTGGGGTTAATTAAATACTTAAGTTTGGCAATGCATGCGGATGCCGTGATAGGCAACTCGTCCAGTGCTTTAATTGAAGTGCCTTTTGTTAAAACAGCGAGTGTGAATATCGGCATGCGGCAACGTGGTCGATTACAGGCAAGTTCGGTAGTGAATGCAGAAGAGCATGCTGATGCTATCAAAGCAGCTATCGAGAAAGCCTTAGCGCCAAGCTTTCAAGCAAGCTTAAAAAATTGTGTGTCGCCTTATGGTGATGGCGATGCGTCGCGCAAAATTAAAGACACGTTAAAAACAATCGACTTAACTGATATTTATGCGAAAAAATTTTTTGAATTCAATGAGGAGGCTGTGGTATGAAGCTCACTCGCCAGCCAACGGTAGTGATTGCCGAGTGTGGGGTGAATCACAATGGTGATATCAATAAAGCATTGCAACTTATCGACAAGGCGGTTGCAGCAGGTGCTGATGTAGTAAAGTTTCAAGCATTTTCAGCTGATCGCTTGGTGACAAAAGATTGTCGTAAAGCGGACTATCAAATTCGGCAAAGCCCGGATGAACCATCACAATACGAAATGCTAAAGCGTTTAGAGTTATCTAAAACTGATTACGAAACCCTGTTTAGTTACTGTAAAACAAAAAATATCACCATGTTATCAAGTCCATTTGATCGTGATAGCTTGCAGATGTTGGTTGAAGATTTTGGGTTGGACACGATTAAATTTGGTTCTGGAGAAATTACGAATGCGCCGCTGTTGCTAATGGCTGCACAATATAATTGTCGAGTTATTTTATCAACGGGGATGTCGTTGCTAAGTGAAGTTGAGCAAGCATTAGGTGTGCTAGCGTTTGGTTATTTGCAAGAATCAACTCAGCCAAGCGTTGCCGCTTTTCAAGCTGCTTATGCCGATCCGCGGTCAAGAGATTTACTAAGCGATAAAGTCACTTTGTTGCATTGCACATCGCAATATCCGACGGCGGCAGAAGATGTTAATCTACGAGCGATGCAAACACTGCATACGGCTTTTCAATTACCCGTTGGTTATTCAGATCACACCTTAGGCACTGCCATTCCACAAGCCGCCGTAGCATTAGGCGCAACCGTGATTGAGAAACACTTTACTTTAGATAATAACGATTATGGCCCAGACCATGCGGCTTCATTGGAGCCCGCTGATTTTGAAACTATGGTGGCAGGTATTCGTGCCGTTGAAGCTGCCTTGGGTTCACCCATTAAAATGAACACACGCGCTGAAGCAGATACACGGGCCGTTGTGCGCAAGAGTATTGTCGCTGCAACCAACATTCAGCAAGGCGAGGCATTTAATCAAGCGAATTTAGCGACCTTACGTCCAGGCGGCGGTATTGCACCTATTTATTATTGGGATATGCTCGAACAACTCGCTAAGCGTGACTATGCTGCAGGTGAGTTAATCACAGAATGAAAAAAGATATCATTATTATTGGTGCAGGTGGTCATGCAAAAGTAATTGCTGGCATGCTACTGCATCAACAAGATTACTGTATTGTGGGTTACACGGATGCCAGTGTAGCAAAGGTTGGTAATAAAATTATTGGTTACATGGTGCTTGGCAATGACAATGTTATTCAGCAGTACTCACCCACAACCATCTTGCTAGCCAATGGTATTGGCTTTGTGCCATCACGCAGTAGTCGTCAAACTGTGTACCAACACTTTCAATTACTCGGTTATCAATTTCCTGCACTGCGCCACCCTGCAGCAGTCGTTGCTGATGATGTGCAATTAGCGCCGGGTTCTCAGGTGATGGCCGGTGCAATTCTTCAACCCGGTGTGCGGATTGGAGAAAACAGCATTATTAATACTAAAGCCTCGATAGATCATGATTGCAGCATTGGCGCTGATACTCATATTGCGCCGGGTGTCACCATGGGCGGTGATGTTAGCGTGGGTTGCGGTACGTTTATTGGTATGGGTGCCGTGATATTACCAGGCGTTCACATCGGTAATCATTGTGTGATTGGTGCTGGTTCTGTCGTGTTAAAAGATGTTATGGATAATGATCAAGTACTAGGTGTGCCAGCTAGGAGTTATGTCGATGTATGATTGGAAGCAAGTTTTAGTACCACAAAGCACAAGTATTTTTGAGGCAATGCAAGTAATCGATTCAGGACGCTTGCAAGTTGCGTTAGTAGTTGATGAAGCAACTAGATTGCTAGGTGTTGTAACTGACGGTGATTTACGGCGCGCGATTTTAAAACGCATGTCAATGGATGCGCCTGTAGAGCAGATTATGAAGCGTCAACCTGAAGTGGCTGCATTAACGGAATCCAAAGAAGATATTATCGCTAAAATGCGAGCACTAGAAATTCGTCATATGCCCGTCGTTGATGCTGCTAATGTCGTGGTTGGTTTGGAAATTCTTGAAGAATTATTGTTTAAGCCTGAGCATGATAATTGGGTGGTTTTAATGGCCGGTGGGTTAGGGGAGCGCTTAATCCCACTGACTCAAACCTGTCCAAAGCCAATGCTAAAGATTGATGATAAGCCCATTTTAGAATTAATTATTAAAAACTTTATCGAGTTTGGTTTCAAGAAATTTTATATTGCGATTAATTACAAAGGCGATATTTTACAAAATTACTTTGAAGATGGCCGCCAGTGGGGTGCTACGATTCGCTATATTCACGAAGATAGTAAGCTTGGTACGGCCGGCGCGTTAAGTTTATTAGATGAGACGCTGGATAAACCGATTATTGTGATGAACGCTGATTTACTCACCAAGGTCGATTTTAGAAAACTGTTGCGCTTTCACAAAGAGCATCAATCCAAAGCAACCATGTGTGTGCGTGAATATGATTTTCAGGTGCCGTATGGTGTAGTGAATATCCAAGACAATAAAATTGTTAGCATCAGTGAAAAACCCATGCAGCAATTTTTTGTTAATGCGGGTATTTATGTACTTGAGCCAGATCTTTTGCCCTTAATTCCTAAAAATACAAATTACGATATGCCAACATTTTTTGAAAAATTAACCCAGCAACAGCATCATTGCAGTGTTTTTCCAATCAAAGAGTATTGGATTGATATTGGTTGCGCTACTGAGCTAGAGCGTGCACGCGCGGAATATCCAACTGCATTTGCAACCAAGGAAACCGTATGAAAACCTTAGGCGTTATTGCTGCGCGCGGTGGTTCCAAGCGATTGCCAGGCAAAAATATCAAGCCGCTATTGGACGTGCCATTGCTCGGTTATATGGCGACAGCCGCATTATGCAGTCGCTTAGATCGCGTTATTATTTCTACTGATGATGCAGAGATTGCAGAAGTTGCGCAGTCATTCAATATTGAAGTCTTATTTAAACGGCCTAAATCACTCGCAAGTGATGCAGCAGGTTCAGCAGAAGTATTATTACACGCGCTTGATTGGATTCAACAACACGAATCACAAACGTATGATGTGGTGACTTTATTGCAACCCACAACGCCATTTGTGTTATCCAGCGATATTAACGCTTGTCTTGATAAACATTGGCAAAGTTCAGTTGGTTGTTGCTTTACCGCGTCAGTCACGCATAAACCCATCGATTGGTTATTTCAAATGCGGGATGGGGCGCCCCAAAAACTAGCGGGTGTGACTTCAGGTGATGCAGTTTGTCCAAATGGCGGTGTTTATGCGATTAATGTTAAAGCACTTTACCAGCAACAACGCATTTATTGCGAGTCACTACAGTTGGTGATGATGGAGCCTGAGCGATCGATTGATATCGATACTGAATTGGATTTTGTCATCGCTCAGGCGATCGCGCAGCATTATAATTTTGAAATTGAGCAAGCTACCCAATGTATTTAACTTACAATTCCATTGATCATCTTGATAACTTTAAAAGCACATTTTCCTGGCCGCTAGCGGATACGGAGCGTGTCATGCTTGCTGAAAATGTTTTAAAAGGGTTATCAGCCTTTATTAAAAGTGAGACTGGCTTAGCGCAAACGATTTTGAAAATTATCGCGCCAGCTTTGTTTTATGAGGCTGTTAATTTAATGTATTGTTATCTGGTTTTTCAGCGTAGTCGCACAGCTGATTGTCGTTGGAAAAAAGCGCATGTACAAGATTATTATTCTTGGCAGTTTAGTCACAGTGACTATCCGTTTGTGTTATATGAGCCAAGCTTGCCAAGTTATTCGCTGCTTAAAAAGCAGGGCCTTAAGAATATTGTCAAAAGCCAGGCACGTTTGATTAGCAAGCGTAACTATGACCATGTGTTGTTAAATACCAATGTGACTTTGGATTGCTATATTGATTTAGAAAAACTTGAGCTAAGCAAAGTGTATCCCGAGGAATTTATTTCACTGCGCCATCAACAACAATGGCCGGCTACTCCGGCTGAATTAAAAGCTTTACCAGCGAAGTTAACAGAAATGTTATTGGCGGCACTACAACAGCCCGCCGCGGATCATTTTATAGCACAGGTGCAGCGTTTGGTGACCCATCATGTTAGCGAAGCAAACAAATACTATAAAATGGTTCGCAATAGTTCGCTGATGACCAAAATCAAAAATTTGTATACTGGCACACAGGGGTCAATTATTACGAGAACAATTTCGCAGGCATTGGTAGATAGTGGCAGCCAGGTGCATGCTTTCCCGCATACGGGTGGATGCTTAAAAGTGATACCACAAAAACCCTTGATTGAAGTCATAACAGCTACCCACTTTTATTGTTACACGCCTTTGACAGCGCAAATGTATCAAGACCAATGTAACGCTTTGGATTTACCCTGTGAGACTGATTTTATTATTTTGCCGCAGGCTGTTAATACGAAGCAGAACACCACTTATAAGCGCATTCAAACAGCAACATATTTAATGACCACTTTAAGTTTTGATGATCGAAATTATCCTTATCAAATTTTACCAACCACACTACGCTTATATTTAGAAATGCAAATTATTGATAGTCTGATTGCCAATGGTATTCATGTCACCTTGAAAGCGCATCGAAAAAATCTCGGTTCTAAGTTGCTGGACCAGCAAATGCAACTCTTTAAGGCTCGTTACCAAGATAAAATTGATTTTAATTTTGAGCCATTTCAACAATTACTCGCAGGGC
>CAYXLV010000008.1:18116-18464 GCA_964465995.1 uncultured Coxiellaceae bacterium
AATATAAAACTGATTTATTTGTGACTGAAAACTATGACAGTGGTGCGATGGTTGAAGCGGTGAAGAGTGACATGCCAATTTTATTTTTCAACCCCTATACACCTCCCACAAAAATACAGCCTGTTTTTGCAAATCGAGTCAAGCATATCCCAGTAACATTTGATGATAAAAACCGCCCTGTTTTTGATAAACAGTTGGTGGCTGATTTTCTAAAACAAGATCAACATACCGTTAAATTTGATTCGCTTGAAAAGCTGGTCAATTTTAATTTTCCATACTAAGAGAGCTTGCTTATGACGACCAAATTGCAAACTATTTTTTTGTTACAGCCCAGCCAAAGTCCAGTCC
>CAYXLV010000009.1:0-18177 GCA_964465995.1 uncultured Coxiellaceae bacterium
CGAAGTTAGCCACCGTCCGACTGTCAGTGTTCCATAGCCCAATTTTCCGCAGCAGTTTGCATGTGCTGAGGTGTGACTGTTGGGTTGTTGCGCGGTTATCTTTTAAAATATTCAGTATTTTTTCAGCTTCTTTGTTGCCACCGCGTAGCGTTAAGACATTCAGCAAACAGCTGTTGATCAACTCTTTACGTTGCTGAGTTTGCCGAGTTTTTTGCAAATCATCTTGGATTTTCAACAACTCCTGCACCACATATTCCTTCAAATTTACATTTTGCTTCGGCGCATTAAAGAGTTTTGTACCAGGTTTATTTTGCAAATCCTGATGCACCATCACACCACCATTGACCGGCGTGCCTTGCCAGTCGGAAATTAATGTGGGAAACGCGGGATTGTTGTTATCAACCCACCATGCAAACGCTGTACTGTGAATATTATTTTTATCGGCATAGTTAATAATTCGATCATACACTTTTTTATACGCATCACCTTGATAGTAATTCATTTGGTTTGCACCAAACTCAGTAAAAATCAATGGATAATGACCTAACACACCTTGATAAGAATAATCAAATGCACCACCAGACACTGATGGATAACTGGCCGTGCCTTTTTCGTTATAGGGATGGGAACAGTAAATTACATTGTCATCATCAATATGAAAATTTTTGCCGACAAAATGCAAATCATAAGCGTAATCTAAGCCACCTACGATCACAGCATTTTTTGCACCTTTTTTGCGGATTACATCAACCATCTGCTGGTAGCCGACATACTGATCATTACCATGCTTCCATGTCTGCTGATCAATACCATAAGGTTCATTAAATAATTCGAACATGACTGTTCCAAAATCACCATAGGCTTCTGCCACTTCTGCCCAGAATTTTAAAGAATCTTGGTTAGCCATCGGGCTTTGCTGCCCCGTTTGCGTCCAATGCAAATCCAAGATAACTGCCATATTATTTTTAGTCGCATAATAAATAACAGCATCAATAATTTGTTTGTACGATCCTGTTGCTGTCACTGGATCCGATTGCAACCAAAAATTTTGATTTAAATCGAGGCGAATAACGTTACTGCCAAAGCTTGCGATATTTTTAATATCCTGTTCACTTAAAAATTGCCCTTGTGGATTCCATTCAAGAGATGGACGCGCAATACCTTTTAATAAAATTTCACGACCGTAATTATCGATGATAATAGATCCTGATGTTTGCAGCTGAATAGGTTGTTGCGTGTCGTGAAATATGGCAGGTTTTGCTTTTGGTGCATTTGGGAATGGGCCTTTAGCGCTGGCTGGGCGATGAATTTTTTGCACCGTTAATTGGAATGCTGCAGTTGCCTGATTAAATTGCAAATCCAGTCCATCTAAAAAATAACCGGTTTGGTGTGGCGCTACATATTTCACCCAATGAATCGTTGAGCCATCACAGCTTAAAGTAATCGTTCCATAGTAATTTCCTAATACGTCTTTAATATTCCAGGTACTCCAGTTCGTCTTTTTATCATGGCTAGCAGGTACATTGCCTTGTTGACCATAGTTAATATCATAAGGCGCCCAATCTAGGCCGTTGGTTGATAGATGTAGATGTAAGTTTGGATTTTGACCGGTGCCAAGGAAGTTTGCGAGTTTCATTGCCTATTACCTCTGTTACGTAAACTATGCTATTTTTCGCGATTGTAATTTCTCAGTGCTTGGCTGGCGACTGTCATTTATGACAGTCTTATAAAACAATTAGTCCTTGGTTCAGCGCTTTTTCTACTGATTGATATTTATTGGCGGTTCCTAACGCTTTATTCGCTTTTTGAATATGGTAGTTGACGGTTCGTTCAGTGATATGCAGTTGTTTGGCAATGGCGCTGACAGTGTATTGTTGCCCGGTTAAGGTTAAGCATTGTTTTTCACGAGAGCTTAGCAAAAAAGATGGGGTTTTTGGGTTTTGCTCGACTAACAGGCGACGGCAGTGCTGGAAATAGTAGTGTGCGATTAAGAATAAATCATGCTGGATTGTTGGCCAGTTGCTTAAGCAGTTTTCGCCTTGCATTTGGGCAACCAGAAAATTGGCAAATTCATTGTTGTTTCCATGCATGGGGACACAGACGCCGCATTCAATCCCGTAGGCCAAACTGTCCAAGCGCAGCTGTCGCTCGAGAGGGGATTTAGCTTCGCGTAATTGTTGTTGGCAGTTCCAATAGTAAGGCAGGGTGTTATAGCGAATTTGCTGATGGGTATTATCAATAGTTTCGTAGGTTTCACTGAGGTAATGTTGGTGCCACAGTTTGAAGCTGTCTGATGCCATGTCATAGCGGTATTTTTTCTTGGCGTTGCGTGCGACGGCGTAGTAGGTGAAAGAGTAGTGTTTGATATTCAGTTGTCGTAGTGTTTGTTTTAACAGCGTATTCAGTTGGTCTAGTGACTTTGCGGCAGCTAGATCTCGCTCGAAGGCGTTGTGGTTAATTGTGTTATGCATGATGGCTAGATGTACATAATGGTCGCTATGGGTTTTGCGGGGGAGTGTAGCAGGTTGGTTAAAAAGTATCCACCGGCATTGGGTGACTTGATTGCGTAATTCGAAGGATGTTTTATGGGTCCCGCGATTAAATCGCGTGATGACAGGGAGGGGATCCAGGATGACAGAGAGGGATCCGGGATAGCAGGAGGGGATCCTGGATGGCAGGAGGGGATCCTGGATGGCAGGAGGGGATCCGGGGTGGCAGGAGGTGACCCGGGGTGATGGGAGCGCTTGGACGCTCCAAGGAGGGGTCCGCTAAACTTCTGCTAAATCACCCTTCTTTTCGAGCCATGATTTGCGGTCAGAGGCGCGCTTTTTGGCAAGTAGCATGTCCATGACTTTTTCAGGGTTGTCTTTTTCTATGGTGAGACGGACCAGGCGACGGGTTTCGGGATTCATGGTGGTTTCGCGCAGTTGCATGGGGTTCATTTCGCCTAAGCCTTTGAAACGTTGGATATTCACTTTGCCTTTTTTCTTTTCGGCTTCGATGCGGTCTAAAATGCCTTGTTTTTCTTTGTCGTCTAGTGCGTAAAAAACCTCTTTGCCGACATCAATACGATAAAGTGGTGGCATGGCAACATAAATGTGACCGTGATCAACCAGGGCGCGAAAGTGTTTTAAAAATAAGGCACATAATAATGTAGCAATGTGATTACCGTCTGAATCTGCATCCGCTAAGATGCATATTTTGCCGTAGCGTAAACCTTCAATATTACTAGAGCCTGGATCAACACCAACGGCGACGGCGATATCATGAACTTCTGTTGATGCTAAAACTTGCTCTGATTCAACCTCCCATGTATTTAAGATTTTACCGCGCAGCGGCATGATCGCTTGGTAATTACGATCGCGGGCTTGTTTGGCAGAGCCGCCGGCAGAGTCACCCTCTACTAAAAATAATTCCCCAACCGTGACATCCTGGGAAATACAATCGGCTAATTTACCAGGCAACGCCGGACCACTAGTGACTTTTTTGCGGGCAACTTTTTTACTGATTCGTAAACGTTTTTGTGCGTTATTAACTGCAAGCTCCGCTAACTCTTTACCTAACTGCACATGCGTATTGAGCCATAAACTAAAGGCATCTTTGACTACCCCAGAAACAAACACAGCACATTGGCGTGAAGACAGTCTTTCTTTTGTTTGTCCAGCAAACTGTGGCTCTTGCATTTTGACCGATAAAATATAACTACATTGATCCCACAAATCCTCTGCGGTTAATTTGACATTGCGCGGCAATAATTTATGAATCTCACAAAACTCGCGCATTGCTTCAATCAAACCAGAACGCAAACCATTAACGTGGGTGCCGCCTTGCGCAGTTGGAATTAAATTCACATAACTTTCTGCAACAGCTTCGTCGGTTTTTTCCAGCAACCACGTAAATGCCCAATCTACTTTTTCTGCTTTTGAGCTGAAGCTGCCGACTAGTGGATCGCTGGGTAGTTGTTCGCTATTGCCTAAACGATCTAATAAATAATCACGTAAACCATCTTCATAACACCACTCTTGCGTTTTACCAGCTTTCTCATCTGTAAAACTCACTTTTAAACCAGAACATAAAACGGCTTTAGCGCGTAAGGTGGATACCAGTTGCGGTATGCCAAACTTCACAGAGTCAAAATATTTTGCATCCGGCCAAAAATGAATGGTTGTACCGGTTTCGCGTTTTCCGCAAGTCCCGATTTTTTTTAATCGGCTAGCTGCATTACCATCGGCAAATGTCATTTCATAAACATCACCTTCTTTTTTAACCCGAACTACCAAGCGCGTTGACAAGGCGTTGACAACTGAAATACCAACACCGTGTAAACCACCGGAAAATTCATATGTTTTATCGGAAAATTTTGCGCCAGCATGTAAGCGCGTCAAGATTAATTCAATACCAGAAATTTTGTGTTGTGGGTGAATATCAGTTGGCATACCACGACCATCATCGACAACCTCCAAAGAGCAATCATTATATAAGGTCACTTGAATACTTTTGGCATGACCCGCGATGGCTTCATCCACACTGTTATCGATGGCTTCGTGAGCTAAATGATTAGGGCGGGTTGTGTCGGTGTACATGCCGGGACGGCGTCTAACAGGATCTAAGCCACTTAATACCTCAATGGCTTCAGCAGTATATTTTTTAGTTTTCGATGTTTGTTTTGTTTTCAATGTGATGATCTCGGTTGGAAAAGATGGTCTACAGAATACAAAATTTGGGTAGCAGAATCCAGGGATATCACTCTTTAAAAAGCCAGAAAACACCCAAGTTTCACTTGCTAAATCATATAACTTGCCTTAGTCTACACGCACTCTCTGCAAGGTGAAGAAGGACGTTATGGAAGGCAAAACAATCTCTGTTGATACTCTCTCGAGCTCTCCCCGCATCGGCGCTCTAGCCTGGACTATTTTTATCACTGGTATTTTGTATTACTGTTTTGCTTATTTATTACGCGTCTATCCTAGTGTGATGGAAGGTGAGCTGTTGGCACACTTTCATATTACTGCTGGTGGCTTTGGCATTCTGACTTCTTTTTATTATTTTGCTTATGCGCCTATGCAATTACCTGTCGGGGTAACCGTTGATCGAATAGGGGTGCGCAAATCATTGATTGGTGCTTGTTGCATCAGCATTATCGGCGTAGTGCTTTTTGCGCAGTCAACAGATTACCCGGTTGCCTTATCAGGACGCTTTTTAATTGGATTTGGTTCTGCATTTGCTTATGTCACAGCACTTAAAGTGGCAACGGTTTGGTTGCCGCGCAAATATTTTGCAACCGCTGCAGGCGCCGTGACAGGTTCTGGAATGGTAGCCGCTATTCTCACCGACATGTATTTAACGCATGTTATTGAATGTTATGGTTACAAAGCTGCCTTGATGATTCCACTTTTTGTGGGTGTTGTCATGCTGGTTTTAATTGTCAGCGTTGTGCGCGATAAATCATCGAAAAAACCACCTTCTCAGCAAGATTCCGCCGAAACACACGCACTCTCATATAAACAACTCTCTGAATATTTAGTAATGATTGTTAAAAACCCACAAATGTGGCTAATCGGCATTATTGGTGCCTTGCTGTATTTACCGTCATCTGTTTTTCTTGATGCGTGGGCGATACCTTATTTAAAAGCGGTTTATCATTTAACACCCGAACAAGCTGCTTGGGGTTTTTCTATTATGTTAACCGGCTGGATTTGTTCGAGCTTTCTTACCGGTGCGCTGTCTGATATTTTTGGTACACGCAAAATTCCGCTGGTGATTGCAACGTTTAGCGCAGCCATTATTGCTTCCATCATCCTGTACGTGCAACTTAGCACTGCTGCACTCTACGTTTTACTACTGATATTTGGCATTATGTGTGGGCCTCACCCACTTTGCTTTACGCTTAGCAAGGAAAATAATGCTAATAAAATTTCCGGCACCGCACTCTCATTTGCAAACTTTTTGATCATGATGGGTGGCTTTATCTTTCAACCCGTGGTGGGTAAACTACTTGACATTGAGTGGAGCGGCGGCATTGCCAACGGTGTGCATATTTATACAAGCAGCGATTACACAGCAGCACTAAGTATTATACCTGTCGGCTTAATCATTGCTGGTGTTTTATCACTGATGATTAAAGAAACATATAAAAAATAAGGGCATTTTTAGATATTTTTTTTCGTCAACTGGTTTCTCATTTCAGTTAAGTTATCATTCATACGAAAGAAAATAATTAAAACCTCACAAACAATACGTGCAGCGATTGGACCAAGAATTAGAATTTCTAGCCCAAACAGGAATCCAGAACCTCGTGTAATATCGACAATAGCGGTGGAAATAAAAAAAACAACCGCGATCCAAAACGCGAGCTGGATAAGCCAAGGAGAAATCATTTTGCGAAATGTTAAAAAACTCTTCATATCAAATAACCTTTTTTTAGATGAGACAAGCATTGATTAACGCCATCACGACATTTTACACGAAGGTTCTTCGAAGTATCTATACGTTTTTGTATTATGTCGCCTTTCCCGGAATTTTACTGCGCTTGTTGTGGCGCTCACGGCATAGCGTTGGTTATCGACAACGTTGGAATGAGCGCTTTGGATATATTAAACGTCTTGCGCCAGAGAAGCATAGCATTTGGGTGCATGCTGTTTCTGTTGGTGAAACTTTAGCTGCTATTCCGTTAATCAAAGCACTTAAGCAACATTATCCTGATTACAATATTGTTGTGACCACCACGACTCCTACTGGCTCTGCCCAAGTCATTAAGCATTTAAATCACGATGTCATGCACGTTTATTCACCTTATGATGTACCAAGTTGTGTCAATCGATTTCTACGTCGCACCAATACCAGACTCTGCATCATTATGGAAACGGAGTTATGGCCAAACATGTTGCGCTGCTGCAAAAATCGTAGCATTCCAGTGGTATTAGCTAATGGTCGTTTATCTGAACGTGCTAAACGTCGCTATTTATTAATTGGCAGCTTAACCAAATTGATGCTACAAACTTACACACTTGTTGCGGCTCAAGGCGTACTCGATGGTGAGCGCTTAATTGATTTGGGCTTAGATCCAAAGCGTTTAATGGTTAGCGGTAATATTAAATTTGATATCAAACTCTCAGATACTTTAATCAACGACGGCCTACAACTGCGCCAAGAGTGGGGCACCACCCATCGACCTACTTTGGTGGCAGCCAGCACACATGAAGGTGAAGAAGCTATTTTATTAAATGCCTTCAAGCGAATCCGTGAAAAAATTCCAGATACTTTATTAATTATTGTGCCACGCCACCCGGAGCGTTTTACAAAAGTTGGGAAGTTATGTGAGGGCGAAGGGTTCTCTATTGTGCAACGTAGTTTAAAACAAAAACCAAGCACGCGCACCGATGTAATTTTAGGCGATACGATGGGCGAGCTTTGTTTGATATATGCCGCTGCTGATATCGCTTTTGTTGGTGGCAGCTTAGTACCGATTGGTGGCCATAATTTAATTGAGCCTGCTGCCATCGGCATGCCAATTTTAACTGGCCCAAATTTACAAAATTTTACTGAAATTAGCCGCTTATTAAAAAAGGCGGGGGCCGCGCAAATTGTTTCTGACGAACGCTCGATTGCAAAAACGGTCATTGCCTTATTTTCCGCAAAGGAACTTGGCAAACGCATGGGGCTTCGTGCACGCGAAGTCGTTACTGCAAATAGCGGCGCGTTAGCAAAACATATTGAATGGATCGAGCGTATTTTTCCTACGCAGCACTCTTAGCAATTGATTACTTACTGGGGCACTGGCAACTGTGTCGTTACTCTAGGGGCATGTAACACTGCAAGCGCGTGCTTTGTAGATGCGGCATGTGATGACTTTTTATGCTTTGCGGCAACACGATGCTGCTTAGAATGATGCGATTTATGCTTCGCTACAATGCGGTGTGATTTCGCATGATGCGATTTGTGTTTAGCGGCAGCGTGATGTGATTTTGCGCGGTGTGATTTATGTTTAGCAACACTGTGATGTGGTTTTGTATGATGTGATTTGTGTTTAGCAACAGCATGATGTGATTTTGCACGGTGTGATTTATGTTTAGCCACACTGCGATGTGATTTTGCATGATGTGATTTGTGTTTAGCAACAGCATGATGTGATTTTGCACGGTGTGATTTATGTTTAGCCACACTGCGATGTGATTTTGCATGATGTGATTTGTGTTTAGCAACAGTGTGATGTGATTTAGCACGATGCAATTTATGCTTAGCTGCAATGAAATGTGAAGCTGAAGGCTGAGGCAAAGTCTCCAAAAGCGTAATGATAACTGCCTGTTGACCAGCAACTTTAGACGGCAACTTGATCATTGCTTCATAAGCCTCATGAACCGACTTATATTCACCGACCACGACCCGATAGCGTTTTCCAATTTTAACGAGGCGTGCTGGTTTGTTTATTTTTAAATTTGCTAAGACTCTTTTTGCTTTTGCTTCGCGTCTTTCCGACGATAACTGAATAGCATAACGAACAAATGGTTTATTGTGAGCTTGAGGTGAATCCGTTTTATCTGCTGGTGGTGGTATTACACCAGGTGTTGTTCCATCAGGAAGACTTGGCAAAGTAGATGGTGATGTGCTTGGTGTAGTGCTTGGCACTGTGCTCGGCGTAGTACTTGGCACTGTACTCGGCGTAGTGCTTGGCACTGTGCTCGGCGTAGTGCTTGGTACTGTACTCGGCGTAGTGCTTGGCACTGTACTCGGCGTAGTACTTGGCACTGTACTCGGTGTAGTGCTTGGCACTGTGCTCGGCGTAGTACTTGGTACTGTGCTCGGTGTAGTGCTTGGTACTGTACTCGGCGTTGTACTTGGCGTCACCCCAGGCACTGTTGTTGGATTTTGTATCTGGCGATAAATACTACTTGGTGGTGTCGTCGTATTATTGTTATCAATCACCTTAATGTTCGGATCATATTTTTTCATTTCAGCATCTGAACGTCTATGCCGGCGACGATAGCGATTATGTTTTAATGGATGCGTCTTTGATGTTTGAAAAGCTTCGGTAGGCAAAGGTAGTTTAATCTTTTGATCCAACCAAGCATTAATTTTAACGATGTCATTAATACTTAGTGTCCCAGCGGCTTGCTTAAGCTCAACAATCCGTAAAATATAATCATACTGATCATCCGCATGCACACGCTGCGCATCGTAAACCGTCGCTAAATCATTTAAGACGTCAACCATGGTACGCGTACCAACCACATAGCCTGCCTCAGTCGCTTCAAGTGCATTACGTGCTGATAAGATTGCTTGCTTATCAGCCTTCACTTTACTAATGCCAGCAACCACACCAAGATAAGCCTGCCTAGTGAGTCTGACCACTTCACGTCGAGTAAATTCAACACGTCCAACTTGATCTAAATATTGATAACGCGCTTGGCGAGTACTCGCAACAACCAAACCACCTTGCAATAAAGGAAAGTTAACTTGCACGCCAACAGTCGCTGTCCGAAAATTGGTATTTGGTGATAAAGCATGATCTGTGCTAATTGACTGTGTCCAGTTTCCAACAAGATTAACCACCGGAAAACCACCCGCAGCAACTTGATGAATTCGATCACGTGCAGACATTTCAGTAAATAGTTGCGCGTGCAAAGAATAGTTTTGCATCAATGCTACATGTACCCAGTTATTGATATTATTCGGACGCGGTGTGATTAAAGGAATATCTTTGCTAGAGCCAGAAAGGACTTTGTAGTGAACGCCGGTGATAGCGCGTAAATCTTCAACTCGGTCATTGAGCTCATTACGGTCATTAATCTCTTCAGCAACAGCAATGTCATATCGTGACTTAGCATCATATACACCGGTAATTGCAATTAGGCCAACTTTGAATTTCTCACGTGCAGTTTCTAATTGACGATAAACCGCTCGTTTATTAGCAACTGTAAAACGTAATTTATCGTATGCACGTAACACGTTCAGATAAGCTGTCACTAAGCGCACCATTAAATCTTGCTCAGCTGCAAAATAAGTTGCCGTTGCTGCTTTTACTGATGCACGTGCCGTTTTGATCGATGCCCACGCCTGCGCATTAAAGATTGGCTGCGTCAAGGTCGCATTCATGCCATAAGTGCGATAAAAGCCGTTAATATTAATGGTTTGTGCAACAGGGTTGTTGCGGGTGAAGGCCATGTGGTCATAGTTGGCAGAAAAATCAAACTGAGGAAGATAACCCGCCTCAGCAATGGGTAAATTTTCTTTATCAGCCGACCACACAGCTTGCGCTTGTTTAAAAGTTGGGTCACTGACTAATGCTTTTTGATAGGCTTGAAGAAGGTTGGCGGCAAATAGTGGAGAAACTACAAAAAATAAAATCACTCCGATGAGATGGGTAAGCTTCCTAGTTAGGCGCATCGATTAAAAGTCCTACTTGATAAATTGATTCTGTATTATCCTCGATCAAACTAAGTTTGGCAAATTTTAACTAGCTATTGCAACAAGTTAATAAAACACTTTACGCCGCAAACCGATGTTACTTCAGTTGACTAAAAACTGTTGCAGCGGCTTTCAATGTGGCATTGACTTCTGCGGTGTTATGCGCCAAAGAAACAAACCCCGCTTCATAAGCCGATGGTGCAAAATAAACACCTTGATTTAACATGCCATGAAAGAATGCTTTAAAGCGCGCCAAATTTGTGTTCATAACTTGATCATACCGAGTCACTTTGCGCTCTTCGGTGAAAAACAAACCAAACATACCACCACGATAATTCACTGCGAATGGCACATCTGCAGCTTGAGCTAACTGCAACAAACCTTCCGCTAACTGCTGCGTACTTTGGGCGAGTTGTTGATAACTATCCGGCTTAGCAAGCTCCTGCAAAGTCGCAATACCCGCTGCCATTGCCAACGGATTGCCTGATAAAGTACCCGCTTGATATACCGGACCTTGCGGTGACAATTGATCCATAACATCCGCACGCCCACCAAACGCACCAACCGGTAATCCACCACCAATCACTTTGCCAAACGTAGTCAGGTCTGGCACCACCCTGTAAAAACTTTGCACACCCTCAGGTGCCACACGAAAACCCGTCATCACTTCATCAAAAATCAACAAACTGCCATAGTGATTACAAATTTCCCGCAAGCCTTCCAAAAATCCAGCGACTGGCAAAATCATATTCATATTGCCGGCAATCGGTTCAATAATAACCGCGGCAATCTGATCACCGCACTGTTCAAACAATGCAGCAACGGATTCTAAATCATTAAACTTGGCAGTTAAGGTATCTTGAACACAACCGGCAGGAACACCGGGAGAACTGGGATGGCCAAACGTAAGAGCGCCAGAACCGGCTTTGACCAAGAGGCTGTCAGCATGACCATGATAACAACCTTCAAACTTAACAATCTTATCGCGCCCGGTCGCACCACGTGCCAACCGGATTGCCGTCATGGTTGCCTCTGTACCAGAATTCACCATGCGTACTTTTTGAACGGAGGCTACTCGCTCACAAATCATTTCCGCTAGCTCAACCTCCAAAGCACATGGCGCCCCAAAACTTAACCCATTGTTTGCCGTTTCAGTGACCGCTTTAATCACGGCAGGATGTGAATGACCCAGAATCATTGGGCCCCAAGAACCGACGTAATCGATATAACGTCTATCATCTTCATCTATTAAATAGGCACCTTCGGCAGCTTTGATAAATCGGGGAATCCCACCAACTGCCTGAAACGCACGAACTGGCGAATTAACGCCACCAGGAATTACATTTTTTGCACGATCATATAAAGAGCTTGATTTCACTGGCACGGGATTCTCAGAAATATCTTGCATTACGTCGCCTCCGGTTTATGCTATGCCTAATTTTTTTCAGAGCAAACTAAAAAATTTGGAGGGCATTATGCCATATAAAAAGTATCTTTGCCTGCTTTGTGGATTCATCTATGACGAAGAGCAGGGTTGGCCGGAAGACGGAATTAAAGCAGGAACGCGTTGGGAAGATGTGCCAGAAGATTGGTTATGCCCTGACTGCGGTGCCGGTAAAGATGACTTTGAACTGATTGAAATGTAATCAAAAAAGGCGCAAAAACTGATACTTTGCGCCTTTTTTATTTGCCTGATCAAACGATCAAGGTTTCACAATCACCATAATGACAATCAAAATTAATAAAACCGTCGGTATCTCATTAAACCAACGATAAAATTTTGAGGAATGCGTGTTGTGGTTATTTTTGAAATTGATCAACAACTTGCCGCAATAAACATGATAGATCCACAATAACAATACCAATGCTAATTTAATGTGCATCCAAGCCTGATCTAAATAAACGCTCCAGTGATAGGCCATCGTAATAAAGCCAAACACAGTCGCCAAAATACCGGCTGGCGTCATAATAAAATAAAATAGCTTATGCTCCATAATCTTAAAGCGCTCAATGCCAATCTGATCTGAAGCTTCGGTGTGATAAACATATAGGCGGGGTAAATAAAAAAGCCCAGCAAACCAGGCCACTACAAAAATCACATGCAAAGATAACATCCACAACATAGTTAAGGTCCTTCTCTTGTTACCGGGCAAGTATACCGCCACCTAGCGCCTCCCGCAAAGAAATCCTCTTTGCGAGATTTGCCAAGCTGTGTAATAATTCGTCGCGAATTGACCAGTCGAGAAGCCCATGAGTGACCCATTAATTTTTACCGATGCTGCAGCCCGCAAAGTAAAAAGCCTGATTGATGAAGAAGAAAATCCCAATTTAAATCTACGCGTATTTATTACCGGTGGTGGTTGCTCCGGTTTTCAGTATGGATTTACCTTTGATGAAACGATTAATCCTGATGATACAGTCATCGAAAAAACCGTCTCTGATGATGGTGATGATGATGGCGAAGGTGGTAGTGGTGGCACAGTAAAACTATTAGTCGACTCACTCAGCTTGCAATATTTGAAAGGCGCTGAAATTGATTACCGCGAAGATATTAACGGTGCTCAATTTGTCATTCGCAACCCCAATGCAAAAACCACTTGCGGTTGCGGCTCTTCTTTTTCAACCTAAGCCACTTACTCACGTAAATTATTTTTCTTTCACCGTCACCGGGTTGTTTAATACCGTTGCATTAGGCACTAAAGTAATTTGTGTTTCTTCTTGAATAACGGTGTAACGCAAGTTGATATCTGTCACTTCACCATCAATCTTCGTTACTTCAATATGATCACCGGGCTTAAACGGCTGGTAAAACAACACCATAAAACCCGCCAATAAATTCGATAAAGTATCTTTTAATGCAAAGCCCAATGCAAAACCGGCTAAACCCAGACTCGCCACCATCGCTGTAACATTAATTCCCATTGTTCCCAATGCCGCAATCACACCAATAATCACCAACGTTACTTTAGCGGTGGTTCCCACCAAGCGTAATAAATAACGACGCGATTTTGTGTGGTTAGCCAAATTCATGATTAATCGCTTCACCACCATACCCGCCAACCAAAAAGCCAACAGCACCACCACAGCCATTGCCACCTTCGGCAACAATACTCCCACTTGTTTACCACTCACTTTAATAATTGCATGCCACTTTGTTACTTCCATCACACCCTCATTGTTGTTTTGTTAAATAAACGTCATACCGACTGCTTTTTCCTTTGAATTGCAAATCCGGTTTTGGACCGGCTAAACAAGGCGATAAACGCGCTCGCTTTACCACCACACGTCGCTTGGCGTGCGGCAATGCTAATGCTAACAACTCCGGCGCATCAATATCATCGCCAACCACTGCGCGCAATACTCGCATTTCTTTTTTCACTAAAGCTGTTTTTTTAGTGTCTGGAAACATCGGATCAATATATATGACATCAGGTTTTTCATGAATCGACGTTAAATAATCACGCGCATCGCTCGTCATTAATTGCAATGCCAATTGCTGAAACCACGCAAACATTTGCGCACGCTGCAAACCATCAGCTAATAAAGCCGCAATAATTTTTGAGCGCTCCAGCATCACCACATCACAACCCAGTGTCGCCAACACAAACGCATCGCGCCCTAAACCTGCTGTTACATCTAACACCGTCGGCTGCTGATAACGCTGCAAACCCACCGCACGCGCAATTAATTGTCCACGCCCACCACCATACTGATGTCGATGCGCCACCGCACCTTTAACAAAATCAACATACACTGCACCTGGCGCGTTAGCGGTGGTTAAGCGCAACTCCAAATGCGTTGCAGTAAAAACTAATAAGCTCTGATAAGTATCATCATCTATAGTGGTAAGCGTCATGCCCAACTGCTTTGCTAACATTTGCGCAGATTCAGCTTGAGATGGGTCGGTATAAGCAATAGCCGTGGTTATCATGCCCGAATCTTAGACAATGCCATCAAAAGAAGTCAAGCCACACACGCGGTTGCACTTTGCATACCCGCTCGCTACACTGCGAAAAATCTTACCACGGTGTTGATTAAGCATGGATCCAAAACAAATTCTTGAACAAACCTTTGGCTACAAATCCTATCGGCCACTGCAAGAAAAAATCATTACGCGCTTAATCGATGGTCATGATCAATTTGTTTTAATGCCAACTGGCGGCGGTAAGTCATTGTGTTATCAAATTCCCGCTATGGTTCGCAAGGGCACTGCCATCGTTGTCTCACCCTTAATTTCACTCATGCAAGATCAAGTGCAAGCACTCAATGCCAATGGTGTAGCTAGCGCATTTTATAACTCCAGCTTATCTGCCAATGAAGCACGCCAAACTTTAGCGATGTTTCATGACGGCGAATTGGACTTATTGTATGTTGCACCTGAGCGCTTAATGATGGACAGTTTTTTGGCGCGCCTTGATGATATTGATGTTGCCCTATTTGCGATTGATGAAGCCCACTGCATTTCTGCTTGGGGTCATGATTTTCGCCCTGATTACGTCGCACTTGGGCAATTACGCCAACGCTTTCCGACCATTCCAATTATTACCTTAACTGCTACCGCCGATAAATTAACCCGTGAAGATATTATTCAACGTATGCGTTTAAGCAGTGCCGATCAACACATCGCCAGCTTTAATCGTCCTAATATTCGTTATCGCGTTATTGAAAAACATCAACCCTTACAACAAATTCTCGCGTATTTAAAATTGCATCCCGATGAAGCCGGTATTATTTATTGCGCCACACGAAAACGTGTCGACACACTAACTGAAAAATTAAATGAGCATGGTATTGTAGCCAAAGCTTATCACGCCGGACTTAGCACCAAAGAACGCAGCAAAGCCCAACATGCCTTTCACTTTGATCAAGTTAATATTATTGTTGCCACAGTTGCTTTTGGCATGGGCATTGATAAACCCAACGTGCGTTTTGTTTTACATTATGATATTTCAAAAAATATTGAAAGCTATTACCAAGAAACAGGCCGCGCCGGTCGCGATGGCTTGCCTTCTGAAGTGGTGCTCTTTTACGGCACCAGCGATATTGCCAAAGTCCGTGGCATTATTGAAACCGCCAAAAAACAAGATAACTTGCGCCGCATTGAAGTCCACAAACTCAATGCCATGGTGGCTTATGCAGAAAGTCTAACCTGTCGCCGCCAAGTCTTATTAAATTACTTTAATGAAACGGCACCTGATAATTGCGGCAATTGCGATAACTGTTTACAACCACCCGAACGTTATGATGCCACCATTGACGCTCAGAAATTTTTATCCTGCGTTTATCGACTCGAACAACGGTTTGGTTTGGCTTATGTCATCGATGTTTTACGCGGTGCAGACACCGAGCGTATCCGTCGTTTTAATCATCACAAATTATCCACCTACGGCATTGGTGAAGCAGTCGGTAAAGATGCATGGGCAAGTCTTTGCCGCCAATTAATTCACCTTGGCTATCTTGAACAGGACATTGGTAATTTTTCAGTCTTAAAACTGCTCCCAAAAGCCCGCGACTTACTCCGTGGCGAAATCACACTCGAACTTGCCAAACCACGTCACAAAGTGGTTACAGCCAAGAAATCCAAAGTGAAAAAACCAAAAACCGATCAGGCGTATGATGAAGACCTCTTTCAAGCATTTCGCCAATTACGCCGCGAACTGGCAGACGAGCGCGGTGTCCCACCTTACATTATCTTTAGCGATGCCACACTCATCGAAATGGCTGCCCATAAACCCAAAAACGAGGCCGAACTGCTCGCCATTAACGGCGTTGGGCAGCACAAGCTTGAAAAATATGGCCGAACTTTCCTAGAGTGCCTTGCCGAACATGAGGCCACTGCCTAGCAAAATCTACCCAGAGTGCATCTTGGTTTAGATGCGTTTATAATCAGACATAAGCCGGGACATTTTACTGGACATTTACTTG
Source organism: uncultured Coxiellaceae bacterium (assembly GCA_964465995.1). Taxonomy (GTDB): domain Bacteria; phylum Pseudomonadota; class Gammaproteobacteria; order Coxiellales; family Coxiellaceae; genus CAYXLV01. The sequence continues at coordinate 16,330 of CAYXLV010000009.1, forward strand.
GACATAAAAACTCATTAATTCAGCGCAAGCAATTGATTTAAAACATTATTAATTGGACATTTCCTTAGACATTTTAGCGGACATTTTTTAGGAAAACTTATGCGATATTCAAACGATCTTAATCACCATCCAGCCGCCAGCAGGACAGAAATTTTACCCAATAAGGCTCGGTTTAAATTTCTATTAGGGCTAGATTTCGACGAGTTAGAACCCATTAGAGCAAGAGTAGATGAAGCCTATGCACGACTCATTAGCGTTGGCTTTATCCCCAACCTAAAAAAAATTACTCTCCCAATTGATTTCACCAGAATCTACTCAACCAATGCCATTAATGCCAGAATATTATTTCAAAAATCTACAACACTATTTTTCTTTATTTAATCTTTGCCGAAAAAGCAAAGCAAAATACCCCAACACACCGTTTGTAAAATTTTTCCTAGAAGGCATGTTAGCTAACATTAATCAGTTGCAAGATAAGGCAAATGCAGAGATTGCCAAATCCTATTTTTGGCAATCATTACTACACCTACAACAAACTAAAAAAATTAACGAACGTCAGTTTACTTTGATAGAAATTTTATTAGACGATAGCCACTCTGCTAATAATCTATCGTCACTTAAAAGTCTGCCAGCCTACAAAAGCCTATATCACAACCGTACCTCAAAAACACAAGACAGAGATCTAAAAATACTGCAGCAACTGGGCTTACTGGAAATCAATGCCGATAAAAATATTAGCATTTCCCAGGCTCAACCCAGTATTATTTTAAGCTCTCACCCTTTTTGCAAAGCAAAGCAATAGTTTTACTGCTTTGGACCTTTTGTGTTTCTAGGATGTTCAGGCGGCTTCTTGCGACTGGAGCCCCGCTTGTAAAAATGATTATTATTATTTTTTTGATAGACTTTTTTATCTGTACTGGCTTCATAGGGCGAAATTTTGCTGAGCTCACTTGAGTCAACAATTAAATTTCTCTGCTTTAAATCTTCAATCAAATGACGGGTTTCTTTACCATTTGCCAAGGTTTCCATATCACCGATCAAATACAAGCCTTTTTCGGCGCGGGTTAAAGCAACCACTTGACGGTTTGGCTTATCAACAAAGCCAACCTTTTTATCCGAATTTGATCTTACAAAAGAAACGATTACATATTCACACTGCCCTCCCTGAAAACCATCCGTCGTAGAAACTAGCAGCTTTTTAAAAGTCGCAGCTGCTGGGTTTTTCTTAATTTCATTTTCAATGCATGAGTTCAATTTATCCACTTGGCCACTATAAAAAGTAATAATACCTATCTCTGATGTAACCTGCCTTTTTTGGCGCAAATAGCGAACCACGTCTAACACAGCCCAAACTTCTTTTAAATTTAAATAGCTTTGGGTTTTAGGTGACTTATATTCACCGTTTTTCTCACTACAAGGAACGTGAATAAAGGCATACGGCTGTTCCATAAAATTTTCAAATGGTTTTTTTAAAGCACTACTCTCATCAAAAAAGTTAATGATTTTTTTATCGTAATAACGTTGTGCGGGATATTGATTCAGCTCTGGATAACGCATGCGATATTGCACATCAAGCATTATAAACGCATTACTTTCCATTAGCTTTTGCATTAATGAGGCACCCAAAAATGGTTTTGCTGCGGGTGATGTGACTGTTGCTTGCAGCTGCATTGGGTCACCAACCATTAACAGCTTAGGCGCTTTCAGTTCATTTTTTGCAATTCGATTTAATAGGATTAAAACTTCAGGCGTTAAAGCTTGGGCTGCCTCATCAATAATAAAATAATTTGGCAGTGCAATCTCATCAAAGCAACTATCTGCTAAATTAGACAATGTACTAAAAATAAC
>CAYXLV010000010.1:0-17898 GCA_964465995.1 uncultured Coxiellaceae bacterium
GTATTAATGGTGATTTTTTTGTTAACTGCCGTATTATCGTTTTTCCTACCGCTAATGTTTCATTCTATTTTGCTAGCCAGCGTCGGTGTTTTTATTTTTGGTGGGTTAACTTTTACGATTTATCCATTGAGTATTAGTCACGCCTGCGACACATTGAGTAACGATGATATGGTCGCTGGCACGCAAGCTTTATTATTAACATACAGCATTGGTGCAGCGGCGGGTCCATTAGTGGGCCCCTTGTTTATGCATTATTTTGGGCCAAATGGCTTGTTTATTTACTTTATGATCATCTCAGGCCTGCTTGGTGTGTTCTTATTATGGCGTCGGGTGATACGCAAAGCAGTACCGCAAGAAGAGCAGTTTATTGCTGTGCCACAAACCACACCGTTGGTTGCAGAGATGGATCCGCGTAGTGAAGAAGGAGAAGAGGCGACCACCTAAGCGGGTGTATCGCTCAATACAATGAATGTATTAGCTCGTTTGAAAAATTTTATTCTGGGCGCATCTAAAGATCCTTTTTGCACTGAAGGCCGTCAGCGTATGGCGTTGATTGCATTTTTAGCGTGGATTGGTTTAGGCGCAGATGGTTTATCGTCATCCTGTTATGGACCAGAGCTTGGGTATCTTGCCCTGGGTCAATATCATCATCTTGGTTTGTATTTAGCGTTTTTAACTGGGTTAACCGTTTTTATTATTGCGCTTAGTTATAACCAAGTGATCGAACTTTTCCCGAATGGCGGTGGCGGTTATAAAGTAGCAAATACATTGCTTGGCCCTGCTGCCGGTTTGGTTTCAGGGATTGCATTATTAGTCGATTATTTATTAACTATTGCAATTTCAATCGCCAGTGGTGTTGAAGCGGTTTTTAGTTTATTGCCATTGCGTTTGCATGGGCATCTATTAATAACAGAAGTGATCGCCGTATTATTGTTGATGGTTATTAACCTGCGTGGCATGAAAGAGTCAATAAAAGTCTTGCTGCCAATTTTTTTAGGTTTTGTGTTAACGCACTTAGGGATTATTCTTTACGGCATTTTTGCGCATGGCCGCGAGCTGCCTGTTTTATTGCAACAGACTGTTGTGGAAACTCACTCGGCTTTGCGCTCGATTGGTTTTGTGGCGGTGATGGCGATTTTATTTAAAGCCTATTCATTAGGGTCTGGTACTTATACGGGTTTAGAGGCCGTTTCTAATAACGTGAATATGCTAGCAGAGCCGCGGGTGAAAACGGGGCGCATGACTATGCTGTATATGGCGTTGTCATTGAGCATTGTAGCGAGCGGTATCTTATTGCTTTACATGCTGTGGCGTGTGCAAGCGCAACCTGGCATGACATTAAACGCCGTCGTGTTTCAATCGATTCTTGGACAGCATGCTTGGGGACATATTGGCTTAGTGATTCTCTTGGCGTTTGAAGCAGGTTTATTGGTGGTTGGTGCCAATACGGGCTATTTAGGCGGGCCAGCAGTATTAGCCAATATGGCGATCGATGACTGGGTGCCGCGACGCTTTGCTTATTTATCGTCACGGCTGGTTAAACAAAATGGCATTTTATTTTTTGGTATTGGTTCGGCGATTATTTTAATTTTATCGCGAGGCTCAGTCGCGTTTTTGGTGATTTTATACAGTATTAATGTGTTTGTTACCTTTAGTATTTCTTTGTTAGGTTTGGTTGTGTATTGGTGGCAAAACCGCGGGCATGCCCCCATGTGGGGGCGACGTTTGGCCTTATCATTTTTGGGCTTTTTTGTTTGTAGTACGATTTTAGTCATTACTGTCGTCACCAAGTTTTTCACTGGCGCATGGATTGCGCTGTTGCTATTAGCTGTGTTAGTGGTTGCATTAGCGTTTATCAAGCGTTTTTATCGGCGCTATGAAAATTTAAAAGATGCACTAGATGAATCACTCGTCGTGCCACTGGATGGCATTGAGCGTGATGAGCCGCAACATTTAGATCCCAAGCAGGCAACCGCTGTATTTCTAGTGAAAAACTTAGGTGCTGCGATTCACACAATTCTATGGGTTGAGCGCATGTTCCCCAAATACTTCCAAAATTATATTTTTATGAGTTACGGTTCAGTAGACACCAACAGTTTTCGTTCTGAGACCAGTTTAAATATTTTGAAAATCCAGACTGACCGTGTTTTAAAATATTTAGTTCGCTTTGCGAATAAACATGGTATCCCTGCCAAAATGATGGCAAATTTTGGTGCGGATCCGATGACAGATATTCCTGAAATGGCGCGAGAGGTGAATGTGGATTTCTCGCAAAATGTGTTTTTTATGTCGGAGTACTTAATGCAGCAAGAAAACTTATTAACCCGCTTTTTATCGAGCGGTTTTATGAGTGCGGTTAACCGACGTTTACAGCGCGAGGGAATTAAGGTGTTATCAGTGCCGTTGGTCATTGATAAAAAGAGGAAATTGAGTTGATTTTACGGAGGTGATAATGAAGCTGCTCAAAATATGTTTAGTTTTTTCGATATTAGTGGCTGGGCTTTTATTAAGTTTCGTCAGTATGGCCTGTGGTGAACGTGAAGCAACCTGCACGATATTCGCGCATGTGCACACTATTTTTGGTGGTGAGAGGATCGTTTGTGAAGACAAAGGCATAGTGAAAGTGAAGACAGAGCGTAAGCTCTTGAGTTGTGTGCCTGTTAAATACAGCTATCGAAAATGTGATGAGCAGGTAAAGGGCTGTCAGGGTAAGAATATGGGCAAATGCTACGCGTTATTGCCATATGAGTTTGCTGCTCAGTGCAAGTCTTCACCACCGCCAAAGCCGGGTAATCCAAAGTCTAAATAATAAAACCATATAAATCATACGGATACGAGCACTAGCCCGAAGTTTGCACGATTTTGGGCCGCCGCAGTCGGCAAAAAAAAACGAAAATCTTGATTGATTCTTAATATTATCTTAAGGTTCGGGGCGTAGAATGGGGACTCGTGGATAAGCAAATCTTAAGAAAATTGACCAGATTCAGGTGATCAGTCAATTCACTCCACAAAGTAGGTAAACCACCTTTAAACAATGGACGATAGAGGTAATTAACAATGAGTTTAACGACACAAGGTATTAATAAGATGAGTCTGTTTGCACAACAAAAGAATGACGTCAATAAAGCATTATTAAATGAAGTTAGAAATTTACACAGAATGTTTGATCACAGTTTAGATAAAGTTGCCAACGGCCTAAATGTCACTAGAGGCTTGGAATCTGCAACGAATTTAGAACAACACGGTATGAATAACGGAGGCATCTAAACATGTCTTTAGGTTTTACTGCTGACGCAAGAACAAAGCTAAAAAATGATGAGATAAAACATCAACTTTTAGATCTGGTCACCAGTGAAAAAAATGAATTTTCAAAAATAGCGGATACGTTTTACAACAAAGAGCATCACAATGATGCGGATTATATAGAATTTTGCCAAGCAGTTATTAAAGCCATCGATACCATTTTAGACGGTGGCGACTGGAATGATTCATTGTTTTTACGCAACACAGTGAAGCCATTACAAAAAATGCGTGAACAAGCGCAACAGTTATTAGAGCAAGCAAATAATAGACATACATCGGAGCAAGTAACTGCTCCAACACTTGAAGCAGGTAAGGTGGCCGTTTTTATCTCACTGTTTCAAAACGACGGTCACAATCTTCGGAAATGGGAAATGCAATTGCGGTCGATTAAGGGGTATTTACTCGGTCGGCCGGTTTATCAAAATGAAGCGGATGTGCAAAAAGTGATTCGCGCGAAACTTGCCCCAGTGAATGAAGCCTACATTACAGTGGCATTAGATCAGGGCGCTATTCGCAATCCGGCACATCAACTACCGCGAGTGGACCGCTACGGAAATCAATTATTAACACTAGCAGAAGGAGCTGTGACTCCAGATAAAATCTTGGAATTTGTACATGCAGGAAAAAGGTATTGTTTTAGCGAAGGGCAATTAGTTTTACAACAGGGCGTGAATTAAAGAGATAAGATATGTATCCATCACAGCAAAATGCAACTGACCAAACCGCCAATTTTTTCTGGCTTCTGGCTTTATTTTTTATCGCAATTATCGGCGTATGGTGGTTGTGGCGTCCAGTCATTGTGGCTCCTATTTTTTGGATGCGCGGTCATGAGATTGCATTTTTCAATGGAGTTGCCAAGGTTTGGGATAGCGTAGCATCGATGCTACATTTACCGGCCCTTAGCACACACACTCTAAACAGCCTGCATCAATACATCGTTTCAACTGATTTAAAGAAAATTTCTTTTAAAGATTTTGCCATGGTCAATAGCTATGTCGGTGATTGGATGCGTTATCCAACCGCATTTATTTTAATTGTTTTAGGCGTCATCATTCACTTTCGTCATACCTCAGCGCGTTTTAAGCGGACTTACACCATGGATACGCTTAAAAAAACCGAACAAGAAAATTGGCCACAAATTACTCCAGTATTATCAATAGACTTAGTGAAAACTGATATCGATACCGGCCCATGGGCAATGGCAAAACTGCCACTCGATTTCGCTAAAGAACATGAGATGCTCTATGTCGTTAAAAATGAAAAAGGCGAAAAAGAATGGGCGGTAGTGCGTGAAAAAGCTTATGAAATTTTCACATTGCAACTCGGTTCTTTATGGCGCGGCGTACAAGCCTTACCGATTCATATGAAGGCGCTATTTGTGATTTTTATGGCGCGCGCGCAACGTGATCAGTCGGTTGCCAATAATTTATTATCACAAATTGCCAGATCTGCCGCGCACGGCAAGCTTGATTTTACGGGTGTGCAAGAGCTTACCCACAAATATGAAGATACCAAAATTGTGAAATGGGCTGAAAAGCATCATGCCTATGTTTATAGCGTGATGGCAAGTCTGCTGGAAATTGCGCGTTCCGATGGCGTATTAGCCACCGCAGAATTCTTATGGCTAAAACCCGTTGATCGACGTTTATGGTATGTCCTAAACAGTGTTGGTCGACAAACCGCTGTGATTGAAGCAGCGGGACCCTATGCCCAGTGGCTAGCAGAAAAACGTTTACAACGAGCATTAAAAGCACCAATGATGAAGGAAGCAGTCAATGCATTAGAGACGGATGTGAAAAATATCAAACACGTAGAAGAAGGTGACTCATGGCGTACCACCAGCGCGGCTTAGACGAAAGACATGAAGCGAATCAATCGCATGTATTGCGAGATACACGCACATTAAGTATGCGCATTGCGGATTTTATGAAAAATCCCAAAGGCGTCTCTTTCTTTTTATTAGGTTGTGCCATCTTTTCTTTATTGCAAGGCTATCTCAGCGAAGTGGCATTGGTTTCAGGTATTGCTGCATTTGTTTACTGTTTTACCCGTCGCTCTTCTCTACCTTTTCGTTTACCGATGCGCTCCAAGCGCAAAGATTACAATGACGTGATGCCAGGTGGCAGAGGCAAGCCACGTACAGCCGAAGGTATTTACTTCTTTGGTAATGAAGTGAAAACCCAAGATGAGTTGTGGTTTAGTAACACCGATATGCGTACTCACGTTTTAATCTTCGGATCCACCGGTTCTGGTAAAACCGAAGCAATGATTTCCATGGCCTACAATGCTTTATTACAAGCAAGTGGTTTTATCTACGTCGATGGTAAAGGTGATAACTCACTTTATGCGAAAGTGTTTTCGATGGTGCGCTCAATGGGCCGCACCGATGACTTACTATTAATTAACTTTATGACCGGTGCGCGAGACGTTATCGGCCCACAAGAGTCGCGTTTATCCAACACGATTAACCCTTTTGCGCGTGGTTCTTCCAGTATGTTAGCGCAGTTGGTGGTGAGCTTAATGGACTCATCATCGGCATCACCCGATGGCGATATGTGGAAAGGCCGTGCAATTGGTTTCGTGGAAGCGATTATGAAAGTGCTCGTGGCGATGCGTGATTCTGGCAATATTTTATTAGATGCGAATACCGTTCGTAATTATTTCTTACTCCCCAAAATCGAAGCAATGGTCATCGACAAATTATTTTTACGCGAAGGCCAAGAGTCCGTGAGCTTAGAAGGTTTACCGCCTACGATTATGGAACCGATTGCCAACTATCTTTTTAACTTGCCAGGTTACAACAAAGAGAAAAAAGGTAAGCAAGTGTCGCAAGTATTAGAGCAACACGGTTTTATCACCATGCAGTTAACCCGTGCCTTTACCTCGCTGGCAGATACGTATGGTCATATCATGCGGACAAATCTAGCCGAAGTGGATTTAATGGACGTGGTATTAAATCGCCGTATTTTATGTGTGCTTTTACCGGCGCTTGAAAAATCCCCAGATGAATTGAAAAACTTAGGTAAAGTCATTATCGCCACACTGAAAGCGATGATGGCCGCAGGTCTTGGTGACCAAGTGGAAGGTGAGATCGCGGATTTGGTAGACAGTAAACCAACCAACTCAGCGACACCTTATTTATGTATTCTTGATGAGTATGGTTATTACGCCGTTGAAGGTTTTGCAGTGGTGCCAGCACAGGCGCGTTCGCTAGGTTTCTCTGTCGTCTTTGCCGGGCAGGATTTACCAGCTTTCCAAAAAGCATCAAAAGAAGAAGCAGCATCGATCGGTGCAAACACCAATATCAAGATCTGTATGAAACTCGAAGACCCAACGGAAACCTGGGATTTCTTTATGAAGGGTGCTGGTGAATCTTACGTCACCCAAGTTGAAAACTTTCAAATTGACCAAGGCAGTGTCTTAGGCGTATATGCTGATGGCCGCGGTGCGCGTGTTGAAAAACGCCAACGTATCGACTTATTGGACTTAAAAGAGCAAGGCTTAGGTGAAGCACACTTTTTCTTTAAATCAAAAATTGTGCGCGGCCGCTTTTTCTATGCAGCGCCAAGAGCCGTGAAGCGCATGCGTTTGAATCATTTTCTAAAAGTAGATGTACCGGAAGATGCCGATGTTGATAAATTAAATGAAAGCTTCGAGCACTTTGCCAAACTGATTGAAGATGGCAATACGATTTTGGTTGAGCCACAAGTGCCTAGTGAAGAGATCGACAGTATTACCGACTTTATGCAAGCCAACGACAGCTTAATGCCTATCGAAAAATCCGTTGCCGCATTGCAATCTTTTCAGCGTCAAACAGAATTACCTAAAGCATTTGATGAAGCGAATTTCTTCAACGAGATTTTAGAAGATGCTGATGTTGATCATTTAAATATTTTCACACCACTACGTTTGAGTGATCATTTAGAAAATACTCTGAATATCGATGACTTAGACACCTTTCGAAAAGCGATTTTAAGCCGCTCGGATAGCCGTGATCATATCGAATACATCCAACGCTTATGTGGTAATTCCAGCCAACAAGCGATGAATGTGGCGATTGAAGTCGTCGGCGATATGGAAAAAGGGACGCAATATCCGCCTATGAACTTGCCGACCACAAGTGGCAGTGAGCTTGCTGATCTGACACAGCGGATTATCAATAAGATCTCTTTGAAAAAACGCGAAGCACTTGAGAGTGTAGATTAAACCGCCGTATTTCATTTCGTTTACATTCACGCGCCATTTTTTCACTTAATGGCAACATCCCTTGGTTAAAATCACAGCCTTAAATCAATAGCAGGAGAAAACTCTATGTCGCTTTTTAAAACAGCCGTGGCAGTCGGCCTGGGTGGATTAATCCTTACTGCAGCGGCGTTTGCCGATGGTGGTGTTTATCACGTAGCTAATCATTTTGATCGAGGTCGAGTGGTTTATCATATTCCCAATCGTCCTATTAATCCTGGCCACCAATGGCATTGGCGCTGGTTTCACGATGCAATTCCAGCGCATGCGTTAGCCGGCGGTTATGAGCATGGGCACCCTTTGTTTATCTGTCACGCGCATTACCGCGATGGCGTGCATCCCGGCAAAGTGGTTGGTGATGGTTGTAATATTGCGTACGGTGGTAAAGAGATCGTGAGATATCATTATCAAGTTTTAGTGGGACGTCGTTATAAATTTGAATGGCGCCCATATCATGGATTTATTCCTCGCCAAGCCGTTCCAGGCGGGCATGAACACGGTCATCCACTTTATATTTGCAAAGGCTACTATATCGATGGCGTGCATCCTGGTAAGGTGGTCGGCACCGGCTGCAATATTCCTTACGGTGGACGTGAAGTGGTTTTGAATCACTATAAAATTCTCGTTGCAGGATAATAAAACAAGCCGGTTAATTAACCGGCTTTTTTATAGCAACAAGGAGTTTTATGGCAAGTGTAGGATGGTTGTTTTTCTCCCTCTTTGTCGCTGCTGTTGCAGTATCTGGTATTTATCACGCACGCCAAGTCAAGCATCAACAGCACTATTTATTAGCTAACCGCAAGACATCGCTCCTGGCATTAATTGCAACATTAGTGATGACAGAATTTAACACGACCACCCTAATTGCTTTCTCTAGCCTTGGCTATCAAATAGGTCCTTGGGCGGTAATCTTAGCCAGCATATTTTTAACAGGATTAATTTTTTATGCGTTAACTGTGGCTAAACGTTGGAAGCGTTTTAACGGTATTTCAGTGGCACACTATTTTAGTGAGCGTTATAACCGCACCATTGGCACATTGGTCGCTATGATTTTATTTGCAGCCATGGCTGGATTTAGCGCGACGTATATCAAATCACTCACTTTTATTTTTCAACCATTATTCCCGCACTTATCACCTTGGGTGATCAGTGCAGTGTTAGTGGCATGTATTTTATTCATGACAATTCGCGGTGGCTTAGTTGCCATTATTCGCACGGATGTGATTTCATTTATAGCACTACTCATTTTTTTTCCGGTACTGTTCTATTATGCCTGGCAGTTACCCAGCACCAGCGCAACGGCGCTTCACTTCAGCTTAGCTACCATGCAACAGCAACTCCCCATTAGCTTTGTTATCTCATTACAAATTCTCACCATGTTCAGTTATATCCTGGCGCCTTGGTACGGCCAAAAAATGGTGGCAGCTCGCTCAGAAAAAATTGCTTTTGCCGCGGTATTGATCGCAGCCGTTTTAATCTTCCTCTGCTATGGCAGTGCCATCATGGCCACTGCTTTATTGAAGCAAAAAGGTATCGTGATCCCAAATGCACAAATGGCAATCCCGTTTATTTTGCACCAAGCATTACCAACCGCCTGGATGGGTTTTGCTTACGCAATGTTATTGATGATCGCCGCCACCACAGCCAGCGGTGTATGGAGTGCCATGGTGACACTGATTATCGGCAACTCTCAGTCAAATCATGCCATTGGCAAAAGCATGTTATTAATGCTGGTTTGTGCTGCACTCTCATATGGCCTAAGCAATACCATCAATGCCGCCATCCTAGACCAGATGATTTTGGCCAACATCCCAATCGTTGCCTTATCCTTCGCACTACTGGGCGGCTTTTATTGGCAAAAAACGTCAACAGTAGGTGTCTACTGCAGCTTATCCGCCGGCTTAATCAGCGGTATCGGTGCTGCTGCGCTCTTTGGCAATCATGGTATGTACACTTGGTACTGGGCGATTGACGGCGTGCCCTTCATTTTTATTGCGGGTATCATCGGCTCGTTACTATGGCCCGATCAAGCCAGCAAGGCTGACTATTCGCTACAGATCAGTAAATAACTATATAAATCAGCCAGTTGCTAGATTTTGACCTATCTTATTGATTTTGTTGTTTTTTCTATGACTAGCGACTAGTATCTGTGACCAAGGCTAGCCCACGTCCAAAACTGGGCAAAATCATCGTAATGTACATTTATTTGTCAGGTATTCGCCATTATTTAATATTTCCTTAAGGTTCCTCTGGTAAATTAAGGGACTGTTAAGGAAAGCTGAGCGGGTATTCACCCATAACTAGTTAAATAGAGAAAAATATGCGTTATTACAAAAAACTACAATATTTTGGGATCGCCATCATCGCATCGTCAGCATTACTATTGGCTGGCTGTGCCAGAAAACCCGTTAAGCATCAAAGCAAACCCACCATCGCTCAGTTAAGAATGCAATATGAAAAAAGCCTATGTGCCGTTGGCATTAAAATCATTAAACGTGGTGAAACGGTCAAGCTGTTGATTCCAAGTGATGATTTATTCGCCGGCGACTCAGCCAACCTTATGTTAGGCTACCGCGCCATCCTCAATACCGTTGCCAATTTAATTAAAACCTATGACATCGTTACCGTAAAAGTCACCGGATTTTCAGATAATTACATACCAAAGACTGCGCCTAAAGAAAAAAAGAAAGCATTGACTGCACGTCAAGCACAAGTGGTTGCCAGTTATTTATGGTCACGCAAAATTAATACCCGCATCATCGTCGCGCAAGGCAAAGGGAAAAAACACCCGATTGCTATGAATAACAGTCCTTATGGGCAAGCGTTAAACCGACGGATACAAATTAGTTTTCGGTATTACCCGAAAGTGAATCCATATAATTAAGAAGGGTCGTTGGCATGAGTGTTGAAGCACAACAACAAGAATTTCGTAAAAACCAATCCTACCGCGATCAATATCGGGTCGCGTTAAAGTGGTTGGTGATGATGACGGTGATTGCAATCGGCTTAACCGCAACCTTGGTGTATTTAAACGTCGCTCAAAAACCTGCTAAAGCGTATGCCACTACCACCTCTGGTGTGATCGTTCCCTTACATGCATTAAATGAACCGGTTGTCACTAATAAATACATCCTGCAATGGGCTAGTCTTGCGACTCGTTATGCTTTCAATTTATCGTTCGTCGGCTACCAACAACAATTGCAAAACGCACAACAGTATTTCACCACCGATGGTTGGAGCAAATTTATGGCCGCTTTAAAAGCTGGCAAATTAATTCAAACCATTGAAAGCGAACATGTGAATATGAGTGCTGTCGTGTCGGGTACCCCGGTGATTTTAAATCAATGGGTTGCTGGCGGTCGTTATCACTGGCGTGTGCAGTTTCCATTATTAGTCACCTTTACGAGTGCCAGTGAAAACAAACAATTGAACCTAATAGTGACTATGAATATTCAGCGTGTGTCGACATTAAGCGATGCGCAAGGCGTGCAAATCAACGATTTTTCAGCAGTGAGGCCAATAGGTGGATAAGAAGATGAGCGAGCAAAAATCAACACAAAACAGTTCGGGGGCGTTAGAGCTAATCATGCTGCGCAATGCCTTTTATCGCGATAACTATAAGCGCGCGTTAATGGCTTTGTTTCTCGTGTTTATTTTGAATTGTACGTTGGCAGCAGCCATTTTCTATAAAGTGACGCATCCAGTGCAACCACAATATTTTCCAACCACAGCGGATGGTCGCATTATCACTTGGCATTCATTAAAAGATCCTGTGGTGACCGATGATTATGTAGAACAGTGGGCAGCCAATGCGATACGTAAAGCATTTAGCTTGGACTATTTGCATTACAAACAACAGCTGCAAAACGCATCGGATAATTTTACTGCCGATGGTTGGAAGTACTTTATTCAATCGTTAAAGAGCAGTAACAACTTAAAAACATTAACCTCTTTAAAAATGGTTTCTTCAGCAAAAATAACCGGCGCACCACAAATCGTGCAAAAAGAAGTGGTCGACGGTCGTTTTGCTTGGAAAATACAAGTACCTGTGTTGGTAACCTATACCAATGCAAATAAAACAATTCCATTGCCTTTAGATGTGACATTAATCGTGCTACGCGTGCCGGTGAAAGATAACCCAAACCGTATTGCGATTAATAACTTCTTACCGGTTCCGCAAAAGACGGCGGAACAGAATTTGTTGACGGAAGGTTTTTAATTGACGAAAAGACGATAGTTATGAACATGAAAAAAATATTACTCACAATTAGTTTATGTCTACTCACCGCATCCGCAGCGGCAGCTGGTTTTGGTGTGTCAGGTGATCAAACGCAAGCGGCGAACTCGCAAGACTCGCAGCAAAATGCGATTGCTCAGCTGTTGGCGGCATCAAAGTCGAGCTCTAATTCGAATGCAAATAGTGCTAATCAAAGCGCTACCTCAAGTTCAGCAGCGACTTCTGCGAAAGCGTTGTCACCAAGCGAAGCAGCGTTTGCTAACTTAGTGCGTAATATGATGCCATTGACGCCAACGCAAATTAAAACCTTGCATTATCTATTTAATAAGAGTCAAAAAGCCGCTTCAACTTATCCAGGCATTCCGCCAAAACCAACGTCTACTAGTGTTATCGTCAATCTAGCACCTAATTCAACCCCACCGGTGATCCGTTTACGTGCAGGTTATGTGACGTCGTTGGATTTTGTGGATTCAACTGGACAACCTTGGCCGATTGTGGCTTACGATATTGGCGATCCAAAAGCTTTTAACGTTGCGCCAAATCAACCGAATGGTAAGAGTAATACGATTTTAGTGCAGGCTTTAGATACTTATAAAGCCGGCAACTTGGCCGTTAAATTAAAAGGAAAAAGCACTTGGATTATGTTGACCTTAATGCCAGGCCAGCGTGCTGTGGATTATCGGGTTGATTTACATGTCCCAGGCTTAGGTCCAGATGCTAAACCGGTTGTAAACGGTTTACCAAATACTGCCAATCCAAAACTATTAACCTTCTTAAATGGTGTTCCCCCACAAGGTGCAACCGCTGTTGATGTGACCGGTGGTCCAGCCCAAGCGTGGATTTACAAAGGGGAATTATATCTACGGACACAAATGACTGTTTTATCACCTGCTTGGAAAGCAACGATGAGCAGTGCGGATGGAACCCATGTCTATGAAATGCAAAAAGCACCGATCGTTTTAGCATCTGAGCGTGGAGCGATGGTGAAATTAAATATTAAGTTACCGAGTTAATGGTAGGGTGAAAAATATGAAAAAAATGAAATTTAAAGCAGATGCAAAAACCCGGTTACTATTAGTAGTTCTAGGGGTGGTCCTGGTTGCAGCCGGTGTTGTGTATGTCATTCACCATCACGTGCAAACGAAACGTTCGAGCTCGAGTGTGGTATCAATTACTGGTGCGCCAGATATTAATTCATTGCCAGGCGCCGGTGATCCATCGAATCAGTACGTGCAAGAGCAAAATAAGCAGAACACTCTAAAAGAGCAGCAAGCCCGTAAAAATGCACAAAGTGATGTACCCACAATTACTCGTCCTAACTTTATCGGTAACCCATCCGAATTTGGTCGTTTAGCGCAGCAAGCCGCTAGTGCTGTACCGACTCAGAAAGCAAATACGTGTCCAATTAAAAAAGTCGTCGTTATGTTTAAACCTAACCCAGCCAATTGTACGGTGAAAAACTTACAGTTAGCGCGTCAAGCGGGTGTGACGGCAGAAGAATTACTGTGCCAAGGTTGTTCTTGTCCTGCATTAAAATTAGCAGGCTATACCGTTGGTGATCTTAAAGCGATTGGTTTTACCGCTAAACAATTGCATAAATGTGGTTTTACTTTAGGCCAATTAGTAGAGGCTGGTTTTAACGCTAAGCAATTAAAAGCGGCAGGTTTTTCCGCCAAACAATTAGCCAATGTTGGCTTTACACCATCACAGCTAGCACAAGCAGGCTTTAATGCCCAGCAACTGAAAAACGCTGGTTTTAACGCTAAGCAATTAGCAGCCGCCGGATTTAGTCCAGCTCAGCTAGCGAAAGCGGGTTTTACACCATCAGAATTAGCACAAGCGGGTTTTTCGCCTGCACAAATTAGTAAAGCGGGTTTTTCAGCGGCTGCTTTAAAAGCAGCCGGTATTAATCCTGATGCAGCAAACAGTGTTGCAGGCAGTGATAAAGGTAACTGCAGTGTGAAACGTTTAGCAAAAGCACGCCTTGAAGGCAAAACAGCAACTGAACTTAGAAAAGAAGGTTGTGGTTTAGCCGCTCTTAAAGCAGCAGGTTTTAGTGCTAAACAATTAAAAGACGCCGGCTTTACGGCAGCGCAGTTAAAAGATGCTGGTTTTACAGCAGCGCAATTAAAGAATGCGGGCTTTAGTGCCAAGCAATTAAAAGATGCAGGTTTTACTGCAGCACAATTGAAAAAAGCCGGTTTTGATGCCAGCCAATTAAAAGATGCAGGCTTTACGCCAGCACAATTAAAAAACGCCGGTTTTACTGCCGGTCAATTAAAAAATGCAGGCTTTGATGCACAGCAGTTAAAAGATGCTGGTTTTAGTGCTAAACAATTAAAAAATGCGGGCTTCAATGCGGTGCAACTAAGAAACGCTGGCTTTAATGCGGGTCAATTAAAAGCGGCAGGCTTTGATGCTAAACAACTGAAAAATGCAGGCTTTACCGCCAAGCAATTACGTAATGCTGGTTTTAATGCCGCACAATTACATAATGCAGGTTTTTCAGCGCAAGCATTACATAACGCCGGCTTTTCAAAAGGTGACTTATTAAGAGCAGGTTATACGCCAAAGCAAGCCGGTTTTAATACGGCAAAAGCAGCAGCACAATCCGTGCAGCAACGTCATGCAATCGCGCCAACAAGTGCGAGTAATAATAATGCAACCGATGGCAGTGCCAGCATTCCATCGATCAATGGTAATTCACCGGAAGCACGTTTAGCCGCTATTGCTCGTCAGCAAGCCGATCAAATGAATGCGCAACAAGCACAAGATGCCATTCAACAGCAACAAGCTGCGATGACCGAGCAAGCACAAAAGCTATTAACTGGCTGGAGCAATAACGATTCACAAAACTTAGCAAATGCACCTAAAACGGCCGACACCACTAATGGTGGCAGCGCAAATGGTGCTAACGGTGCTAATGCAGCGAACACGCCAGCGGGTCCAACTTATAAAGCCGGTACGATTATGTTTGGTGTGTTAATGACATCGATCAATAGTGATGAGAAAACACCGATCCTTGCCAAAATAGTCACGGGTCCATTAAAAGGCTCCAAACTGTTAGGGCACTTTGTGCGCGTGAACAAACGCTTGTTGATTTCATTTAACTTGTTAGATGATCCACATTACGATCGTTCATTGCCAATCAGTGCTGTGGCTATTGACCCAGATACCGCACGTACCGCGATTTCCGGTCAGGTGAATAACCACTATCTATTACGCTACGGTACGCTATTTGCATCCGCTTTCTTAGAAGGCTTGTCAGATGCGATTATCCAATCGCGCTCGACAACGCAATGTAGCGGACTCTTGGGTATTAGTTGTATTACTCATGTTGCTAGGCTCAATACACCACAAACCGCTATTTATGCGCTGGGTCGAGTGGGGCAACGTTCGTCGCAAGTATTGGGTAATACGTTTAATCGCCCACCTACTATTAAAGTCCAAGGCGGTACGGGTGTTGGTATCTTGTTTATGCAAGATGCCACCCTGCCAGGCCCTGGTAAAAAAGCAACGGATAATAACAACAACACAAACTTGTAAAAGCAGACAACTTGAGGTTATAGACAATGACTGATGAAACAAAAAAACCAATGTCGGATGATGAGTATCAATTTCCAAGTGAAGAATTTATCACGACTGATCATGATACGGCGCAATCACAGTCTGAAGCAGAACATGATATGCATTATGATGAAGCAGCTGAGTCGTCGCGCTCAGGTAATGGGATTGCGAATATGCTGGATCGCATTCAAAGCCTTCCACATAAGCGCATTATTGGCGTGGCTATAGTTGCCGTGATTGCTTTGGGTGTTTTCAGCTTTTTACGTCCTAGTAAAACGGTTAAGCCGGTGGTGAAAAAGCCACATACGAGTGCGTTACAAAGTGCTTTTAATAAGCAGCAACAAGCACAGTCACAAGTGTTATCGCAGTTGTCGAGCTTTAAGCAAGACCAACAAAGCAATCAAAGCTCTATTAACCAGCTGCAAAATCAAGTCGCGAACTTGCAAAATGCACTGAACCAAGCGCATGCACAACAAGCGCAAATGGCTCAAGCCGTTCAGTCGTTGGTGACGGAAGTGAAAGCGCTTAATCAAGATATTGCTAATTTATCAAGACCAAAACATCACAGACGGAAAAAATCAGGACCAACCTTAACGTTTACTTTAAAAGCAGTAGTGCCTGATCGCGCGTGGATTCTAGGTTCAAACGGTGAATCGGATTCAGTCACCATCGGGGCAGAAGTGCCTCAGTATGGTTACGTTACAGCGATTAATGCAAATGCCGGTGTTGTTAAAACTAGTAGTGGTAAAGTGATTCGCTACGGTCAAAACGACTTCTAATTAATAAGAGGTAGAGTAATTTATGTTGCAGCCAAACCCAGCAGTCATTATTAAGAACTTTGGATACATTGCGCAAATTCTTGAGGGCATTAGTATCGTGATGGGTATTGGTTTATTGGTTGGTGCGTTTCATCAATTTAAACGTTGGGGTGAAATGCGTACCTTTATGTCTTACCAAATGACGCTCGCCGCACCGCTGGCGATGATGATTGCGGGCGTGATGTTTTTAACGCTACCGTCGACGATAACCTCAGCCTTACTATTTTTTTGGGACTCGACCAATCCTTTAGCAACGCAAGCGACTAACCACACGTGGAGTGAATACGTGCCAGTGGTGGTGGTCTTTGTCCGGATTATTGGGGTGGGCGCGGTTATGCGTGCGATTATGTTCTTTGCGCGCTCGGGTGGTCATCAAAGCCAGCCTGGCAGTATTGGGCGTGGTTTAACCCATCTATTAGGTGGCGTACTGTTGATTCATATTGTTGGAACAGTACATCTACTGAAAAGTATTTTTGGCATCGTTTCTTAAAACAAGGAGTTGTAGCTAATTGATTATCATGATGAAAATTGATTATTGCCAGCAATAACCCTCATATAATCAATAGATTATCACTAGATTGACAATCTCCTAACTCCATGAATAAATGATGCTTTTTATTTTTAGGCGAAATAGGCGGCCTTTAGGGCTGAAATGGACAAATATTTAATCTTTATTTAAGGATTTTTAAGAAATTTAATATTGCCTTAAGGTTTGTCCAGTATTATAGGGATAAATAATTTTGGACAAGGTATTATCCCAGGGTGCTGGAGAGGATTCAATAAACTTAGATTACGTTAAATTAACGGGGAAACTAAAATGCAAAAAGTAGTAAAAAACAATTCTAGAGCGCTTATGAAAGTAGGTCTCTTCTTAATGACGATTGCCGGTGTTTGTTTTGCTGGTATGGCGCTAGCGCAGCCTAGTGGTGCATCAATCAGCGAAATCGCAAAAAACGTCAACGGTTCCGTCAGTAGCTTAGCCACTATCTTAAGTGATATCGCGCTGATTGCCGGTATCGGTTTTGTAATGGCATCTTTCTTTAAATTCCACCAACATAAATTAAACCCAACTCAAGTACCATTAAGCCAAGGTATTACCTTGTTAATGATTGGTGCTGGTTTAATGCTGTTCCCAGCAATGCTACCTACTGCAACAAAAGCAGTCTTTGGTTCCAAAGGTTCAATTGCACACGTCGGTGGTTCTGGTATTAACCAGTTAATCGGCGGTGATACCAAATAAGCGAAGTTGTAACGTCAATGGCTTTACGCGAAATTACATTAACTGCAACGGAAAGCAATTGGCGTTTGTTTATGGTAAGAAAGGCAGATCCTGCCTTTCTTAACTTCCAAGAAAAAATATTTCAGCGCGATCAACACACTTGCCAGTTTTGTGGCTTCCAAAGTCAACTCTTTCAGGAAGTCGTCAATGCCGACGGCAATTACTTAAATAACCGTTTAAATAATTTAGTCACCGCATGTAGTTTTTGCGCACAGTGTTTTTTCTTGGAAGCGATTGGACGAAGTAAATTTGGTGGCGGTACCTTGGTGTATTTGCCAGAGATGAGTCAAGGTGATGTAAACGCATTGAGCCATGTCTTATTTACTTCGATGGTGACTGGCAACTCATATAGCACGCAATCAAAAAATATTTATCGCAGCTTGCGTTTGCGTTCGCAGCAAATAGAACAAGAATTGGGGCAAGGCTTAAGCAATCCAGCACTGCTAGGCCAA
>CAYXLV010000011.1:0-17391 GCA_964465995.1 uncultured Coxiellaceae bacterium
TCTCATAAGTATCAATAAAGCTGGTTTTGATAAGAGAATTAAAATGACAGTCTTTTAGTGATTCATTAGGCCCATAGTTTAGATCATTTTGCTGAATTGGACTTTCATCTAAAAGTAAAGTCTCTAAGCTGGGTGAGCTTTGCGTCAAGTTTTTAAAGTTACGCAGTGATAATGGAAATTGCTTTAATGCGAGGGTGTTTAGTTTTTGAAATGGTTTATCTTCGAGTTTCAATGGCTTGAATTTAGCATTACCATGCAAGTGGATTTTTTTAAGCGTACTGGCACTATTTACCAGGATTGCTTCGATTACTTCTGCGGGGATTGTTTTATCATCGATACAAATTGTCTCTAAGCCAGTTATATTAAATTGCTTTTGATTGGATGCTAGTAGTTTTTGCCAGGGGTTTTGTTGGTTGTTTATTTTTTCGTTGATGTTAAAAATGAGTGTATCAAGTTTTTTATTGTCTGGAATATTACAAAGCAGGTGAATATCTGCAGATTTTTTAAACCAGATGCCGTTAATTTTATTGGTATATTGATGGAGTAAATAATTAAATTGATTACCATCACATGAGTTAGCATCACCATTGGTTCGCAATGTAAATTGATGCGGAAGATTTTTTAACCAGGTGTCAATGTGAGCTAATAATGCCTGATTTTTAAAATTAATATCATGCGTAGTTAATACATTGAGTGGTTCCGCATCGTAAAATGGTTCAGGTTTTAGCAGCTGTTGGCATTTAAAGTAATCGATATGTAACACCGAGTCAGCTGATAAACCGGCTTCTTGCAGCCAGGCATGATAGGCAGGCTGGGGAGCTGGTTTTATTGCTTGAAAAGCGTCGTCTTGCAAAGACTGAACGCGAACAGGATTTTTATTTTCAGCCCCCGTCCACACATAAACATCAAACTGTAATTCCAGCAACGTTGCAAGCAATTCATTTTGTCTTGTTTGATAGTGGCTATAGTCTTCTTCTTCTTCTATATGCGAGTAACAAAAATTGCTAAATAAAATCGCCTTGCGCGCCTTACTAGGCTTTACACTCGGCAACGTATAAATTTTGCTTTGCATCCTCAAAGCACGCTCAACACTCAGTTGCCCAGGATAGCTCGCCGCCTTGCACGCCTCAAAAGATAAACTCAAAGGAAAGTAATAAAAATCCTGGCTCGCTTCAATCATCTCACGCA
Source organism: uncultured Coxiellaceae bacterium (assembly GCA_964465995.1). Classification (GTDB taxonomy): domain Bacteria; phylum Pseudomonadota; class Gammaproteobacteria; order Coxiellales; family Coxiellaceae; genus CAYXLV01. Next base: position 1,189 of record CAYXLV010000011.1, read on the forward strand.
TAACAAATACCCACATAATGTTTACAAAAGCGATACTATACCGCTCCCAGATTAACAATTTATTAAGGGGGTCAACCACGGACAGTTGAGAAAAATTTCATAATAATCAGTTAGTTGTTATTAGTAACTGTCCGTGTCGTACTCGGATAGTTGCTCATATAAAAAAACATTTTAATTCAATGGGTTAGGGTGTAAATTCGTTGCAAGTGTCTGATCTAACTGTCCGGGTACGACCCGGACAGTTACTCTTAGTAATCTGCTGAATAATAGCGATTTTTTCTCAACTGTCCGTGGTTGACCCCCTTATTAGATGCTGCAGATGACTTCGTTGAGTTTTAGGACTTGTTCGTCGTTGAAGTAGCGGGTGCCTTTGCCGGGTTGGGGGAAGGGGGTTAGGCAGTATTTGCCTTTTTGGATGGCGGTCATGAGTTTGGTGTGGCCAGCGCGGAGTGCTTCGACGGCGTTGGCTCCCATGAGGGAGGCGACTTTGCGGTCGTGGACGGTTGGGGTGCCGCCGCGTTGGGTGTGGCCGAGGATGCAGACGCGGTATTCGATGCCGCTGCGGTTTTTGATGTCTTCGGCGAGTTTGATGCTGCAGCCGGGTTGGTCTGATTCGGCAACCACGATGATTGAGGCGAGTTTTTTACGGTGTTTGTTTTGAATTTTTTCGACTAGTTCGTCTGGGGTGAGTGGGTATTCTGGGATTAGGATCACTTCGGCGCCGCCGGCGATGCCGACCTCAACGGCTAGGAATCCAGATGAGCGGCCCATGACTTCGATTAAAAAATTGCGGTCAAAGCTAAAGGCGGTGTCGCGAATTTTGTCGATGGCTTCTAGTGCGGTATTGCAGGCGGTGTCAAAGCCGATGCAATATTCTGTGCCGTTAATATCATTGTCGATGGTGCAAGGTATGCCAATCACTGCTGGGCCACCTTCTTCGGCGAGTAACTCAGCGCCGGCAAAGCTACCGTCGCCGCCGAGTACTATCATTGCATCAAACTGTTGTTGTTTTAAAAAAGCGCGGCATTGATCACGTACGGCTTTTTCTTTAAAGGCAGGACAGCGGCCGGTTTTTAAAATGGTACCGCCGCGCATAATACAGTTAGCAACATCCGCTTCACTAAGCGGCATGATTTGCTCTTGCATCAAACCGGTATACCCGTTTTCAGCACCATAGACGTCAATATCATAATAACGCGCACTGCGCACAGCAGCGCGAATTGCTGCATTCATCCCGGGTGCGTCACCGCCTGAGGATAAAACAAGTAATTTTTTAGGTTGGTTAGCCATAGCGTTACTCATCATTTTTTTGCAAGAATACAGAAATCAATTCCTAGAATCTAGGGCGATTTTTCTAAAAAAGTTTTATCAACCCATGCCAGCAAATCTCGTGGTGCTTGGATACTAAAATCACTATGCCACGTATCGGGTTTTGCATTCGGTGGTTGATAGCCATACAGCGCCAGAATTGCAAACATCTCGGCCGCTTTCGCTGCTTGCATGTCGGTCTCAGTATCACCGATATAAATGCAATTGCTCGCATTCGTTTGGGTAAGCTTACAAGCATGATGTAGTGGTGCTGGGTGTGGTTTGCGTTGTGCTAATGTGTCACCTGCAACTAAACAACGACTGCGTTGATGCAGTTGATAATGTTCAAGCAATGGTAAGGTCAACCACTCTGGTTTATTAGTGACAATGCCCCAAGGGATTTGATGCTGATCTAAATAATCTAAAACATCGAGCATGCCAGGGTAAGGTTCAGTTTCTTGAAGAAGATTTTTAGCATAGCAGTTTAAAAATTGCGTTTTAATTTGTTCATAGCCTGCATCCTGTTCATCAATATTAAATCCAAACTGAATCATTGAGCGACTCCCAGTGCCCGCATGCGGTCGCAGTGCGTCTACGGTGACCGTGGCTTTTTGATGCTGCTGTAAGACTTCATTTAGCGCAAAAGCCAGATCAGGCGCGGTATCAAATAACGTGCCATCTAAATCAAAAAAAATAGCTTCCGGCGATGTTGTTTTAGAGCTCATTGGTCGATTTACCTTATGGTTTTTGAAAATAAATTAAATAATTGACTGAGACATCTTGGCTTAAAGAAAATTGCCCGTTTAGCGGGTTGTATGCAATGCCTTTTACGCCGCCTAACTGTAAATCGACCCGGCTTGCCCAGAGAGTGATTTCTGAAGGTTTAATAAATTGCGCATAATTATGTGTACCGCGTGGCAGCATTTTTAATAGATATTCAGCACCAATAATCGCACTTAAATAAGCTTTGGGATTGCGATTGATGGTGGCTAAGAAAAACCAACCGCCGGGCTTTAGTAACTGCTGACAAGTTTTGATAATACTTTCTGGGTCCGGAACATGTTCCAGCATTTCCATACAAGTAATTACATCAAATTTTGTCGTCGGCGCCAGGTTTTCAACCGCGCTGAGTTGATAGTCAATGCTAAGCCCACTCGATTGCGCATGTTGTTTTGCCACTTTAATTAACTGATCACTTAAATCAATCCCCGTTACCTTGGCACCAACTTTAGCCATCGCTTCGCTTAATAAGCCACCGCCACAGCCAACATCTAATACATTTTTGTCAGCTAAATCGACTTGCTCTTGAATATATTGCAAACGTAGTGGATTGAGTAAATGCAGTGGTTTCATTTCACCACTTGGATCCCACCACTTTGCGGCCAGTGCATTAAATTTAGAAATTTCATTGGGGTCAAGGTTATTGGTCATGGTTACTTAAAGCTGTGTTGTTTTAAACTGGTTAAGACGCTTTGAATTTCAGCACTGAGCGCATCAATTAAAGGTAAGAGTTGTTTTGTTTGATTCGCTTTCAGCAGGCTTTCTAATTCTTGGCTAATTAGTTTCAATTTGGGTACACCGACATAACAACAGGCGCCGTGTAATTTATGAATATGATCTTCAAGCTCGGTAAAATTCTGTTGTTGTTTGGCTTTGGCGAGAATGGTTTGATATTGCGGTAAATCTTTGGCGAGTAACTCCAGTAACTCTTGGGCAAGCTTAGGCTTGTTATTGCTAAGTTTTAAGCATAAATCCCAATCAACCGATTTGCTCATTACTTTTTCCTCGTTTTATTCGGCTCAGTACAAGGTATGCATTCGATAATGTCGGGCTCAGGCTGCAAGGTAATGTGGTTAATCGCATAATCATTTTTTAATAAGTCTCTTAAATTATTTAACACGACTTCCCAAACACTTAAATCATGGATATCTACATGTGCAGATAATGCCACAACGCCAGATGATAATGTCCAAATATGTAAATCATGAATAGCTTTAACACCATCGATTTCACTCATGGCTTGTTGGACGGTTGCCAAATTAATATGCTTTGGAACACCTTCCATTAAAACCAGCAGTGATTCCCGCAGTAAGCGTAGGCTCGATATCATAATCAAGATCCCGATCAAAATTGATAAGATTGGATCGATTGGATACCAATTGTTGTAGTAAATGACAGCGCCTGCTACTAAAGCAGAAATAGATCCAAGAATATCTCCCATCACATGCAAAAGTGCAGCGCGTATATTTAATGTTCGTTCCCCTCGTGCCAATAACCAGGCAACAAATAAATTCACCAACAAACCAATGAAGGCAATAATCACTACAATGCCGCCTTTAACATGCACGGGTTCATGAATTCGTGCCACTGCTTCTACAATGACGGCAATCGAAATAATTAACATCAAAAGGCTACTTAACCAGGCGGCCACCACTTCGGCGCGGCCAAAGCCATAACTGTGTTTACTGGAAGGTGGCCGCTGTGAAATCCAAGCAGCAAATGCGGCGATAATTAAGGCTAAAGCATCGGAAGCCATGTGCCCCGCATCACCCAGTAGCGCTAGTGAGCCAGCCCACCAACCACCCAGTGCTTCAACGCCTGCAAATGCAAAAGTAACGATAATCGCAAAAATAAGCACCTTGTACGGTGCACTTGCGCCATGTGAATGGCCAAGACCGCCGTGGTTATGATCGTGATGGTCGTGCTTACTCATAATTATAAATAATCTTGTCCGCTAGTTTGGTGAGTGGATGCAACTTTAGCTAAGACATTGCTAAAGCCAATGCTTAGCCGTTTACTCATCGGCATTTTGATTTTGTATTGCAACTCGTAGATATCGAAATTATCACGATGACCTAAGATGTAATCATCACTGGTTTGCAAGCTATCGATTAATTGTAATTCTTGCGCTTTGCTACCAAACCAAGTTTCACCTGTGGCCACTTTAACTAGATCGAGATGTGGGCGATTTTCTTTAATAAAATCTTTGAACAGTGCATGAATATCTTCAACATCAGCTTTTAACTTAGCGCGACCTTTATCGGTATTTTTACCAAACACCGTTAAAGTGCGTTTGTATTCACCCGCAGTAATTTGCTCAAAATCAATTTTATGTTTATCAAGATAACGATGAAAATTAGGCAGCTGCGCTAACACGCCAATTGAACCGACTACAGCAAAGGGTGATGCAATAATATGGTTAGCCACACAAGCCATCATATAACCACCGCTTGCAGCAATTTTATCAACCGCAATGGTGAGATCGACATGCGCCGCACGTAAGCGTTGCAATTGCGCAGCAGCAAGCCCATAAGCATTGACTATCCCGCCACCACTTTCTAAGCGCACTAAAACTTTATCTTTGGGTTTAATCGTTAAAAGCACCGCATTCACTTCTTCACGCAGTGACTGCACGGCTGAAGCACGAATATCACCATTAAAGTTAATCACAAACAGACGTGGTTTTTCTGCATCGCTTTTTAGGTTTTTTTTAATATTTTCTTTTTGGAGTTTTTTATAAGCTTTTAATGCTTTTTTGGGGAGGGTGTCTTGCTGAATATTGTCGATCATATCGTCATATTTATCATTCAGCTTGCAAAGTGAGAGTTTGCCTTTCGTTTTATCCTTCATCTTTGCGCGGGCCGCGATTGCTGCAATACCTGCGATGACTATTAAAATTGCAATGACTAAAGTTGCCACTTTAGCGAGGTAGAGCCCATAGTCTGCCAAAAAGTGCATGTTGATATTCTCCGTCGAATTTTGCTTGGCCTATAGTATCATCCCCGCTAATGCAGTAGAACCCTAAGGAATCCGCTGAGCTTATAAATAGCGCTGTTCAATATGTTGGATAAAAAATTGCGGGTTTAGTGTCTCGCCGGTTGCATCTTGCAGCAAATGATCAAATGACACTGAAGCACCGCGGCTATGGACATGTTGATTGAGCCAATTAAACAGGGTCACAAAGTTGCCGTGTGCAATTTCGCTTAACAGTGCAGGGTGAGCGTGTTTGGCGCTGGCAAATAATTGTGCAGCAATCAGGCTGCCAAAGGTATATGCTGGAAAATAGCCAATAGCACCAGAAGCCCAATGGACATCTTGCATCACGCCGTCTTTGTAATTATTTTTAGTGCTAATGCCGAGGTAGCTTTGCATTTTTTCATCCCATGCAGCCGGTAGATCGGCAACTTGTAAATTATCGTTTATTAATTCTTGTTCAAGCTCGTAGCGTAAAATCACATGTAGTGGATACGTGACCTCATCGGCATCAACGCGAATAAAGCCAGGTTTAACGCGAGTATATAAACGATACAAATTGTCTGCATTGTAAATGGGCTCATCACCAAATTGATTTTTTATAAGCGGTGCTAGGAAATCCATAAATTCACGAGTGCGACAAGCTTGCATTTCCACAAGCAAAGATTGGCTTTCATGCACTGACATACCAAGACTGCTGCCCACCGGCTGCTCGCTCCATTGCTTTGGTAAACCTTGTTCATAACGCGCATGTCCTGTTTCATGACAAATTGCCATTGCTGCAGAAATAAATTCATTGGTGTTATAGCGCGTAGTAATTCGCACATCTTGTGGAACACCACCGCAAAAGGGGTGATGGCTAACATCGAGGCGGCCATGGTTAAAATCAAAGCCTAGTGCTTGCATGAGTTCCAAGCCGATTTGTCGTTGTTGTTCGACTGGATAATTACCGTTCGGTGCAATGGTCGTTTCGTTTTTTTGTTTTTCTAGAATTTGCTTGATCAGTGGTGGTAATTTTTCTTTTAAGCTTGCAAAAATAGGGTCAATAATTTGTTGAGTTAAGTCGGGTGAGAAGTCATCAATTAATACATCATACATTGATTGATTAAAAATCTCGGCGCGAATTTTCGCTGACTCTTTGGCAAGCCTGAGATTCTTTTCCAGTAAAGGCGCAAAGTCTTGCCAGTTGTTTGCAGGTCGCATGGAACGCCAGGCTTGCTCACAAGTAATTTTAGCTTCAGTAATAGCTTGTACAAGCTGAGTAGGCAGGCAGGTTGCGTTGAGATATTGTTTTTCCATCCAGCGTAGGTTACTGCTTTGCCAAGGGCTGCTTAACTCTTCCGATTTAGCTTGTTCAATTTGTTCGCCAACTTGTGGGGCGGTGAGGGTTTCGTGTTGGATGGTATTTAAAGTGGCGAGCGCTTTTGCACGCGTACTGCCACCGCCGCTTGGCATAATCACGGCCTCGTCCCAGCTAGTGATGGCATAAAGATGATTGAGATGATTGAGCTTGGCAAATGTTTTTTCAAGTTGCTGATACGCCGACATAATAAACTCCTGTAATAGCCAAAAAGAATGCGCTAGAGGATACAGGTTTTAGGAAGGCGAGTATAGGTCGCCACTCCATGACTTGTTCATGGAGTGGCGGACTTTTATTTAGGCAAATAAATTAGAGAAAAAATCATAAAGCGGTGTCAGGATAAACGTTGAAATAGCCGCCATTGTTTTTATTTTAATGGCCTGGCCGCGTTCATAAAATTTACTCTTTGTTGCTTTATTAGCAGTGGATTTGAAAAAGCTTGCTACATTATTGGCTAGGCTTTTGCCAAGCATATTGTTAGGTTTGCGGTTCAATTCCACCATTTTAATTTCATCGGGCTCGAAGTTTTTGCGTTCCTCGATCAGTTTGGACTGCTTGGCATTTTCTTCTGAAAATTTTGCATCCAGTTTTTTAATGGTTTGAAAGGTTTTATCGGTTTGGGTTTTTTTGGCAACCCCGAAGAAAACCAAGAACTGATTAAGTAGTTTTTTAACCACGCTGTCTTTAGAGGCAGGACTGTTAGCCACTCTAGTGATAACAGTTTTGGTGTATCTTTCATGACTAAGTAAATATTTTGATGCAGCAGTTTGCTTCGCTGAATCAAGCTTCGCTTGAAACTGTGCTTGCGCGTGCTGCCCATTTTGGACGCCCAGCAATGTTTGTCGATTCTCAGGTGTGTCCACAAATAAGTAATCATTAGTAATTTTTTCAAGGTCCTTAGCCAGTTGGTTGATGTCTGCTGCTAAGGTTAATTCGTTTGTCCAGTGAGGGTTTGATGGTTGTTTGCTCAACATTGTATTGGCGCGTTGTTCCTTTTCTGAAGCATATTGACGCAGTTGCTCGATGCTTTCAGCAAACGCTGCCGCATATTCGCGCAGTGGATCGTTTGAATTATATCGTGCATAGGTATAGTCGTAGGTCTGTCTAGATTGTTCCATTGTTGCCTCCTCCAACGCTATTAGAGTTGGTGGTTGATTGTATTTTGCTCATGCTATTTGTTATTCCCTGATAGCAATAATCTTACTCTTCGAAGATTAAGGAAATATTAAATTCAGGAAAAATGATTGGTTCTTTTGGATAAATTGGTGCTTTACATGAGAAGTTGTTTGATACCGGTAGCCATCACTTGTACGGCGATCGCCATTAGCACAAGCCCGGTCAAGCGAACCACGATTTTCAGGCCGGAAACACCGAGCGCCTTGCTGATATATCGGGAAAAATACAGCAGGGAGCCAATAATCATTGTCACACCAAGGCAGCCTGCAGATAGATAAACTTTGTCGATGGTGGTTGTGAATTGGTGACTGGCAACAATAATCGTGGCGATTGTTCCAGGTCCCGCAATAATTGGAATTGCCATTGGCACGACCGCAATAGAGTCTTTTACTTTTGCATCAACTAACTCTTCACGTGTATTGGTAATGCCAGAACGTTCAGAATGCAGCATCGATAAGCCCAGCAGAAAGACGACGAAACCACCAGCGCCTTGGAAAGCGGCTAGAGAAATGCCAAAGAATCGTAATACATACTCGCCAATCCAAACGAAGATTAGCATAGTGAGCAGGATAGCAAGTGTGGTTTCAATAGCAGTGCGGTGGCGTTCAGCAGGGGTTTTGTTGGCCGTCAGATTAATAAAGATGGCGACTCCACCGAAGGGGTTACTAATGGCAAAAATGGCTGTAATAAAAGTAATAAATTGTGTCCAGTTGATCAGATGATGCATTGCTACTTAACCGTTGTCTTGTGTATTGTCGGGGTGACTGGATTCGAACCGGCGACCCCTGCCTCCCGAAGGCAGTGCTCTACCAGGCTGAGCTACACCCCGCTTGCAGGCCACTATTAAATACTAGTCGCTAGCAATTCACAACCATAAATCTGGGTGGTTTGCGGTTGTGGCATGGCTTGCAAAAGCTATCCCTAATTTTTGTCTATAAATCAGTTAGCTATTGTTTTAGTTGGCTTGGCGCCGGCATGGCTAGGGCGCTGAATATACTATATTTATCGATGAAAAATGTCTGATTTAGCGTCTTGTTAGTAGTGGTGCGAAAGCGTAAACGGGTATGTGAAATAGAGTGATGAAAAAAATAAAGCGCAAACACGTCATTGTTATTGGAACAACACATCTTTGTATCGCGTGTTTGCAGATGCTCATAAAGCATGAATACGTCATCTCACTCCTGGTATCTGATGATTGCACCGTCCAGACTTGGGCATCACAACAAAAGATCAAATTTAGATCAGTAGCGGAATTTATCAAAGCACCTGCCAGCAGCGCCGATTATCTTTTTAGTATTGTTAACCCAGCCGTGATACCGATCTCAGCGATCCAGCAATCAATTAAAAAGCTCGCGATTAACTATCACAACAGCTTGCTGCCAAGCTACGCTGGCGCAAACAGCACGATGTGGGCTCTGTTCAATGGAGAAAAGAGTCATGGTGTAACCTGGCATGTGATGACGCAGCAAATTGATGCTGGTGATATTTTGCTGCAACGATCAGTAGACATTGCCAGTACGGATACCGTGTTTGAGCTTAATTATCGATGCACACAAGCGGCGTTGGATAGCTTTGAGGAGTTGTTAACGCGATTGGATAGTGAAGCATTGCAGCCAATGCCGCAAGATTTATCAAAGCGCACTTATTACAATCCACAGGCTATTCCAGACAATATGGGTATTATTAATCCTGCTGAGCCTGCTGCCAAAATCAATAACACCCTGCGTGCATTATCTTATAAAACGCAAATTAACCCAGTGACAAGCTTAAAAGTTGTCATCGAGGGTGTGCTGTATTTGGTAGGGACATATGAGCGGAAATCCGAGTTAGTCACCAAGACAACGGGAACCATTAGCAATGCTATGACCGATAGTATCGATGTTGTTATTGGTGAGCATGTTATCGAGCTACATGATTTACAGTCTTTGCAAGGTGAAGCAATTGATTGCAGAAAGTTTGCTGATAAGCAATTAGATCCTATTGACCAGCCTTTATGTGAAAATTTAGCAAAGCAGTTACAGCATGCCAAAGCACATGAGTCAAAAATGATTAAACGCATTGGTCGCTATAGCTACTTTCTAAAAGGGCAAGGGCGCGGGCAAATCAACTTAGAGTATCAACATTTAGAAAAGGATTTTCTGTATGATCCCGTAAAATTGATGACATGTTTAATCGCTTTTTTATTACGTGTGAAATACGATCAGGATACGCTTGCAGTTATTTATGATAACCAGTTGCATCAAACTCAGATCGCTCAAAATCCATTATTAACGCAACAAATTCCTTGGTTGGTACCAGCGCGTCAGCTTGATAACACGTTGCTCGAATTCAATGCCATGACGCAGCAGGAGTTGAATTCAAGCTTGGTCTATGCGTCTGATCTTTGGCAGCGACAGCAGCTGGAGAGAATCAATCAAGCTGCTACCATCAAAATCTGCTTAAGCAACGATGCTACGACAGCGGATTTAGATGACGAGTACGCTTTAAGTATTGTGGTAGCACCGCAAGGTATCAAGTCATTAGGACAGGTGGGGGTTGAGTTAACGTTTATTAAATCACTGGTTAATGGTGCGCTGCATTTCTATCAACTAATTAACAAGCAGCAGTCGATTAAAGCTTTAAACTTATTAAGCCCTACTGATTATAAGCAGGTGATTTATCAGTTTAACGAAACGCAACAAGCTTTTAACAATATTGCCACAATCACCGACTGTGTGACAGAAAATGCCAAGCAATATCCTAATCAACTTGCGGTGCAGTGCGACCAACAATCATTAACCTTCTCTGAACTGGAGCATTGTGCGAATCGATTGTCTTCGCTGTTAATTCATGAGTTTTTAGCGGGTGATTATCAGCAACCTGGTGTGGTTGTTTTGCATATGCAAGCATCCGCTGTTGCTATTGCGGCAATGCTGGCTATTTTTAAATCGCCATTTATTTATGTACCCATGGATATCAATTTGCCGCTCGAGCGCAAGCAATTTATTGTGGATGATGCGGGCGTGGCATTGATTATTGCAAGTCGTGCAACCGTGGATTCGCTACAGTTGATCCAAAAAGCAAAAATACTTTGTATCGAAGATATGTTAGACCATGCTGAAGTTACTCAGCCGCAAACGCTGCCAAAGAGTGAGGTGGCTTATATTCTTTATACATCGGGCACGACGGGACAGCCTAAAGGTGTTGAAGTTTATCATTATAATCTGGTTAATTTTTTGCTGGCGAGAAAAACTGAATTACAAGCACGTTATCAAGATAAATTGCAGCGCTTTTTTTTATACGTGGAGCTGTTTTTTGATCCATCACTGCAAATTATCTTTTTGCCGTTAATTTATCCTGGAACGTTAGTTATTCCAAATGCTGCTGAAAAGCAAGTGAATCAAATGACTGCAAGCTTACAGCGACATAAAATTAATTTTGTCAATCTGCCGGCCAGTATTTTTAATCGCATGCCACAACGGTATACCAAAAAAATGTCCTTGCAGGTTATCCAGGTTGGTGCGGAAGTAGCTAATGATGATGCGCTGCGTTTTTGGTTGCAGCATATTGATATTATCAATGCTTATGGACCAACTGAAGTAACGATATGTTGTACTGTGAATTATTTTGCTGCGTCACAGTTTAAAAAGAATTGTATTGGCAGGCCGATTGCAAATACCTTTGTTTATGTGCTTGATGATAATTTGCAGCCGTTGCCAATTGGCAATATTGGTCGTATCTATGTGGGTGGGCTGGGTATCGCCAAGGGTTATTTACATAGAGATGATTTGACTCAGCAGCGATTTATCAATAATCCCTTTGTAACCAGCAGCGATACAAAACTACAACGTATGTATGATACAGGAGACTTGGGGCGTTGGACGGCAACAGGTGCGCTAGAGTTTTTTGGTCGTTCAGATGCGCAGATTAAAGTGCGTGGGATACGCATTGAGCCTGGTGAAGTAAGAGCGGCTTTGCTGCAACACCCAGAGATTACAGATTGTGTGGTATTTTTGGCAACCGTGCAGCAAAGGCAGTATTTTACAGCTTACTATCTTGCAGAAAAATCACTTAACGATGCTAAGCTAAGAGATTTTTTAGCGCAACGCGTGGCCCGCTATATTATTCCAGATCGTTTTATTCACGTTGATTCTTTTCCATTAACCGCGAATGGAAAGCTCGATTATAAAAAATTACAAACTATTCAATATGCCGCTAATCAACAGTTTGAGGCGCCAGATAGTTGGTTACAAGATAAGTTAGTGGCGATCTATGAAGAAGTCACGGGTATGGAAAAAGTGAGCGTGACGGATAGTTTTTTTGCTATCGGCGGTGATTCAATTAATTTGATTCATTTAATTGCTAAAGCGCAAGCTTGCTCGATCCAGTTAAATCCAAGTGATGTTTATCAATATCCTGATATCAAAACGTTATCGCAGCATGTGGTGGTAGATACAGATGGAGCGCATGAAGAGTTGGTTAATGAGGGTGTCTATTTCCCGCTATCACCGATCCAATGTTGGTTTTTTGCCAGCTCAATTAAAAATAAAAATCAATGGGTACAAGAAGCCAGCTTCGAGGTAGCGCAGTCATTATCTACTGAGATGGTAGTGAAAATGATCAAAGCATTATTGGATTTGCATCCTGAGCTACGGATGGAATTTTCACAAGCAGCGAATGATTCAATTAAGCAAAAATATGTGGGTGTCAATGAGGTAGAGATTGGAGTTCACTACAATCAGCAGCAACTGCTATTTAAAAATGGTGTTTTAGTGCCTTGTAATCAGGCTTATCAAATTAATATTCAAGCGCATCGATTTGTCTTAATTAAAGTTAACACACATGCTGCGGGGACAAGGTTGGCAATGGTGATTCATCATTTGTTGGTGGACTATGTGTCTTGGGTAATTTTGTTGGATGATTTAAGAAAAGTGATAGCGCAATCCAGCTTGGGTAAAAGGACGGCGCTTTACCGTCATTGGGTGCAAGTATTATCCGATTATTCTGCCAATATTCCGAAGAGCCATTATCACTATTGGTCGCAAATGGTGGCTCGGATTAATGCTAATAATATTTATCAATATCGGGTGTTACAAAAAAATAAGTCACATCATGGCAAATATCACCAGCAAGTTACTGTCCCTGTTATCAAGCCTTTATTAGCGATGGTTAATCAGCGCGTCGCTAATATTGGTGAAATTGCTTTAATGATGATGGCATTGAGTCAGGCTATCGCGGCATTGTTGCAAACGACGACAGTGCAATTTGTATATGAACAAGCTGGGCGATTTCATGGTTTGTTTGAGCAGGTTAATTTAAGTCGTTCTGTGGGTTGGTTTACTGCTTTTTATCCACTGGTTATTAATGCCAGTCAGTCAACAGCTGAAGATTTATTGATCCATATAGCGGAGGAAATCAAATCAGTACCAGCGGTTGGTGCTTCTTATTTGATTTTGGAATATTACCAGAAAATCTTTAAGCTCAATAAAAGGCATTGTGTTGCGTTAAATTATGCAAAAGATATTGTGGATTTGCAGACTGGTGAGGCCATGCAAATCACTAGTAAGATGCCGGCGAACGAAGAGCTATTTTCACCATTGGAAATTGACATCTTTCGTCGTGACGAGTCGTTTGAGTTTGAGATTCGTTATGATAAACGTTATTTGAGTGAGGCTTGTGTGCAACAATTGCTTAATGACTTTCAGCATGGTTTGCAGGATTTTTATGCGCAGTTACAACAGCAGACATTGCTTAAAACGATGTGCCATCCATCACAGTGTCGTTTTTTGAAACACAATCCCATTTATCGTGATGTCTATGCCGCGATTATTCTTTATCAGGTTAAGCGCGAGATGGACATTGAAATTTTGCAAGCAAAGCTACAGCAAATACTTAGTCATCCGTTATTTAGTGCAACTATTAACTTGGATGATGATGCAATGCAATTCGTCAAGCAGCGAGATCCACAGCAATACGATGTGCCGATCAATCATCGAGCAAAAAATTTGAGCGCGATTAAGAAAGCTATGCAGTCCAAGGCAAGAGATTTGAAAATTGATCAGCGACTGTGGGATATCGTATTGCAGCGTGAGAGGTCGGGAAATTATATGTTGGGTTTGGTATTGCATCACTTATTATTTGATCGTGATTCGGTGAATGTGTTGATGAAAAAAATAGAGGCAGCTTGCCATAGCGCAGAGGCTAAGGTAGATACCCATGCATTTGATCACTACTTTAGTTTTGTGCATGAACTTTGGTTGCGACGTCATTCTATTGTGATGAATGACGCAGTAGAGTATTGGCAGCAAATGCTCAGTGGGGCAGAGTCTATGTTTGCAGGGCCTAATGCAGTTGATCGAGAACAGATGCAGGATATGCGGCTGGTTTTAAGCGATGATATAAAACTAATGAATTTCTATCATCCTCAATATACGTTATTTCATCTGACGTTATATGCATTTTATCAAAGCTTATGTGATTTTTATCAGGCACAGAAGCCTTTAGTTTCGGTTATTTTAAATGGTAACTCTTGTGGTTTTGTCGATAGCTTTGTATCGTTGGCTAATTCTTTTGGTTGGAAGTCAATTACTGTGCCGTTTGCGCTGCAGCGGAATGATTTGAGTTTGGATAATGTGGCGAAAATTTTTAACTCGATGCCGCTGAATGGCCATAGTTATGGTGTTTTAAAGTATCTTAATCAAATTGAATTTCCGCCGGATACAGATATTGAATTTAATTTTCAACAGCAGCGCCAAGAGCAATTAAGTTTGTTTGAGCCTATTGCTACAGATTTTATCTATGATGGTCGTGATACTCCAGAATTTAGAGTGTACTTTTACATTATGGCGACGCAATCTAACGTGCAGGTTAATTGTCACTATTCGCCAGTGGCATTGTCAAAAGAACAGCTAGCTACATTCCTTAAGCAGTTTCAGCAACGTTTTAATCAAGTGCTTAACGAGCTTGTCTAAGCAAAGAGAGGTGGGTGATGATTGATTTAAAAAAACTGTTAACCAACATGGAGACATACCGGTCAAAATTATTGGCGCCGCATGATCCGCAGTTTCAGCTAACTGATGATGACCGGTTGTTGCATTTATTGATGTTATCTTATGAGATGCCAACTTATCAGCTTACGCCACATACAGATCAAGATAATCTAGTGATACTGCCCAATTTTTCATTTTATTTAACGAATCGATATAACACAGATGATATTGGTATTATTTATACCGAAGTGTTTTATCCAGCAGCGATTAATCCACATGCTTTTATCCCAAAGCTATATTTACTACAAGGTAAGCAGTGGTTGATTGACTGTGGTATTGCCGAAGGGTTTTTTTCATTTTATGCGGCTTACCATGGTGTTCAAACAATCATCGGCGTTGAGCCGGTGCGTGAGTTTGCTAGTGGTTTGGTGAGTAGCTTTGCTGAATTTTATCGCGAGACGAATTTTCAAGTGATAGAAGCAGGGATTTCTGACCAGCATAAAGATATTGAGCTTTATGTAGATATTGATCGCCTTTGTTGTTCATCATCGAGCATTGTGCCGGCGCATAATGAAAAACGTGTAGTGTCATGTGCCACCATTGATGACATTGTCAAACAGAATCAGTTACAGCAGGCGGGGGTAGGTGCCGGTATTATTAAAATGGATATTGAAGGCGCGGAGATGGAAGCGTTGCATGGTGCGGTGCAAACTTTGCGAGATCATAAGCCTTTGCTAACGTTGGCGGTTTATCATGATTATGAAAATGCATTGTTGTGCAAAGATATTATCTTAGCGGCTAATCCGAGTTATCAGGTGTTTTTTCGCGGTGCTAATTTTAGTTATGAGCGAGAACGACCATATATGTTGATCGCTTATTGACGCTACAGATGATTAATTATATGTTTAAAAAACTTTTTAATAGTTCATGTTGATGCATGATAAGGCATAGGGATTTTGCGATTCACTTCTTTGATAACTGTCCTGGTTATTACAATTGCGGCATTAGGTGGTTTGTTGTTTGGTTATGATACGGGAATTATTGCCCCAGCCATGGTATTTGTTAAAACGCAATTT
This sequence comes from uncultured Coxiellaceae bacterium, assembly GCA_964465995.1. GTDB lineage: Bacteria > Pseudomonadota > Gammaproteobacteria > Coxiellales > Coxiellaceae > CAYXLV01. Next base: position 16,830 of record CAYXLV010000011.1, read on the forward strand.
CATTTATCGATTTTTCAGCGTGAGCTTGTGGTGAGTATGGTGATTGTTGGTGCGGTTGTTGCAGCGGGGGTAAGTGGTAAGCTGGCTGATTATTATGGACGTCGTCGTTTACTGTTGTGGGTTGCCGTACTCTTTATGTTGGGTTCGCTGATAACGGCATTGGCTGATACTGTGAGCTTTATTTTGCTGGGACGTTTTATTTTAGGGCTTGCGATTGGTGTAGCTTCCTATGTGGCGCCGCTTTATATTTCTGAAATTGCCGCAAAGCAAAATCGAGGTGCGTTAGTGATTGTCAATACCGTGATGGTGACAGGCGGTATAGTGGTTTCTTATTTGATTGGACTTTGGTTATCAACTTATGTAAGTTGGTGTTATTCTATTATATTCTTCTTAGGGGATGTTCAAGTATCATGTGCTCAGATTTGACCAGAACAGACAACCCCCTGTGATAGAGAGTCATCTTTTTGGTAGTCATTAGACAACTAAAGCCCAGTGGGATTCTATGATTCCCCCCTCCGCCCCTTTGATCACATGATCAGGGCTGGGAAGTTCTTCTTTATGT
>CAYXLV010000012.1:0-15252 GCA_964465995.1 uncultured Coxiellaceae bacterium
CTAATTGTTCACTCTCAATCACACAAGGCCCGGCAATTAAAAATAAAGGTTGATCTGCTCCAACCGTAAAATGACACAACTCCATCAAATTTTTCACCTTAAAATTTATTTTTCAAAAGCGTCACACAATACTTGCGTATGCATTAACGCCGCTTTTATAAAACCTGTAAACAGTGGATGCCCATCGCGAGGCGTGGATGTAAATTCAGGATGAAATTGACAGCCAACAAACCAGGGATGATCTTTAAGCTCAATCATTTCCACCAATTTATTATCTTTGGAACGCCCTGAAATCATCAACCCAGCTTCCGCCAAGCGATCAACCAAATTATTATTCACTTCATAACGATGTCGATGCCGCTCTGTCACCCGCTCACTGCCATATAAATCACAAGACAATGTGCCTTTGATTAAATGACATTCTTGGCCACCTAAACGCATCGTGCCACCTAAATCACTTTTCGAGGTCCGCTTTTCAATTGCACCACTGCGATCCGACCACTCATTGACTAATGCGACTACCGGAAAAGGGGTTTCAGTATCAAACTCGGTACTGTTAGCCGTGGGCATACCTGCTTTGTGGCGTGCATAGTCAATGATCGCAACCTGCATTCCTAAACAAATACCCAAATAGGGCACTTTATTTTCACGCGCATATTGCGCCGCCAAAATCATGCCTTCAACACCACGCTTACCAAAACCACCGGGCACTAAAATCGCATCAACATCTTGCAAAACTGCGGTGCCATTTTTTTCAATTTCTTCGGAGTCGATATATTTAATCTCAACTTTTGCATCGGCATGAATCCCTGCATGGGTGAGTGCTTCATTAAGTGATTTGTAGGAATCGGTAAAGTCAGTGTATTTACCTACCATGGCAATTTGCACACGGTGATGTGGATTTTTATCCGCATCGGCCACTCGTTGCCATTCACTTAAATCCACTTCTGCAATATCTAAATTTAATTTTTCCGCAATGCGTTCGCCCAACCCTTCGTTTTGCAATAACACGGGGATTTCATAAATGCTTTCCACATCGTGTAAAGACACCACATCTGGTACTGCAACATTAGTAAACAATGCAATTTTGGCACGCTCTGCTTCTGGAATTGGTTTTTCTGAACGGCAGACTAAGATATCAGGTTGAATACCAATGGAACGTAATTCTTTAACGGAATGCTGAGTGGGTTTTGTTTTGATTTCGCCGGCAGCGGCAATAAAAGGAACTAACGTAAGATGCATAAATAAGGTTAATTTCGGACCAAGCTCTATTCGCATTTGGCGAATCGCTTCGAGAAAAGGTAATGACTCAATATCACCAACCGTGCCACCCACCTCAACCAAAGCAACGTCTGCATCATTAGCACCTTCACGGATTTTATGTTTAATCTCATCAGTGATGTGTGGGATCACTTGCACCGTGCCGCCCAAATAATCACCACGTCGCTCTTTGCGTAACACATCGGCGTAAACACGACCGCTGGTAAAATTATTGCGCTTGCTCATGGTGGTGCGCACAAATCGTTCATAATGACCCAAATCCAAATCTGTTTCTGCGCCATCTTCAGTCACAAAAACCTCACCGTGTTGAAAGGGGCTCATGGTACCGGGATCAACATTGATATAGGGATCTAATTTAAGCAGGGTAATATTGAGACCGCGCGCTTCTAAAATCGCGCCAAGAGAAGCAGAAGTGACACCTTTACCAAGCGCTGATACAACTCCACCAGTAATAAAAATATATCGAGTCATTGAGATTTCCGTTTATTCACTAAAAACGGGAGCTAATTATACCGAAGCCGACCTAACGAAGAAAGCACAGATTTCACAAACTGCAACTCTATGAATAAAACGGATTTTATGCCAGAATGTTGCCAACTTATGGCACAAAATAATACATCCAACAGCATTCATGACCAATGGTCATCCAAGTGGGCGTTTATACTAGCGGCCACCGGCGCCGCCGTTGGTTTAGGTAATGTGTGGCGCTTTCCTTATACCGCGGGTATCAATGGCGGTAGTGCTTTTGTTTTAGTGTATTTAATTTGTGTCATTGTCATTGGGCTACCGATTTTAATTGCAGAAATTATCATTGGCCGACATGCCCGCAAAAATCCCGTTGATGCATTATCCACGCTTGCGCAACAAGCAAACCATTCACGCCACTGGGGTTTGTTAGGTTGGTGGGGTGCGCTGGCTTTATTATTGGTTTTATCTTTTTATAGCGTTGTCTCAGGCTGGAGTATTGCGTATTTAATTAAAGGATTTTCGGGACAGTTCGCGCATTTATCAACGCCACAAATAAAAACGCTTTGGTCAAATTTTCTAGCCAACCCTTGGCGGCTATTAGCATGGCATACATTATTTATTGCTTTAACCATTGGCGTGATTATTCGTGGCGTGCAAGCGGGCTTAGAAAAAGCTACCAAATTAATGATGCCAGCTTTGTATTTAATTTTAATTGTTTTAGTTATCTATGCCGGCATCAATGGCGATTTTAAACGTGGCGTGCATTTTTTATTTGATTTTGATGCCAGCAAAATTACACCAAATATTATTGTTGCCGCAATGGGACATGCTTTTTTTACATTGGCTTTGGGTGCTGGTGCGATGTTAACTTACGGTATCTATGTTCCCAAACGTATTAATATTGCAAGTGCGGTGGTTATTGTTGCGGGTCTTGATGTGTTAGTGGCATTTTTATCCGGCTTAGCCATTTTCCCCATTGTCTTTGCTAATCATTTATCACCGGCAGCAGGACCTGGCTTAATGTTTGTAACTCTGCCAGTTGCCTTTGCCAAAATGCCATTTGGCCCGGTCGTAGGTGGCTTGTTTTGTGTTTTATTGTTATTTGCTGCCTGGACATCTTCAATTAATTTAGCCGAACCGTTAGTCATTATTTTTATGAAAAAACTGAAACTATCCCGCACTCGTGCCGCCATCTTAACTGGCTTTGGTGCTTGGCTGTTTGGTATCGGTTCATTATTATCATTTAACGTTTGGCAACACCTGAAATTTTTTGGCAAGTTCACTGTGTTTGACCTTGCTACCAATATCCCGATTGATATTATTTTGCCAATCGGCGGCATTGGCTTTGCAATTTTTGCCGGCTGGATTATGCAAAAAACCGCTTCTCGAGAAGAAGTGCATCCCAGCGTTTATCAAAGCTGGCGCTTACTGGTTCGTTACATTGCCCCGTTGGGCATTTTCATTGTGTTTGTTGGATCACTAATTTAATAACAGGTTCAACAACACGAAACTCACTTAACTTTTGGAGCTTAAAAATATTATGAGCATTGATCAAACATTAAAAGCCGCTTTACCTGAAATCGAAAAAAAATGGGATGACGATATTATTCCGCAATTAATGGAATATATAAAAATTCCGAACAAGTCATTAATGTTTGATGCCAATTGGCAAGCTAATGGCTATATGCATGATGCGATGCAATTAATTGTGAATTGGTGTAAACAACAGCCAGTTAAAGATATGCAAATGGATTTACTGGAAGATGAAGGTCACACACCTTTATTAATGATTGATATACCCGGACAATCGGACGACACCATTTTGTTGTATGGACATATGGACAAACAACCTGAAATGAAAGGTTGGGATGCAGATTTAGGCCCATGGAAACCAGTGATTAAAGATGACAAGCTCTATGGTCGTGGCGGAGCTGATGACGGTTATGCCGTGTTTTGTGCACTCACTGCAATTGCTACGTTACAAAAACACAATATTCCGCACGCGCGTTGCGTGTTACTCGTTGAAGCTAGCGAAGAGAGTGGTAGCGTTGATTTACCGCATTACTTAACCAGACTACAAGATAAAATTGGCAACCCGTCTTTAATTATCACGCTAGATTCTGATTGCGGTAATTACGAACAATTGTGGAGCACCACCTCACTGCGCGGTTTGGTCGGTGGCGATTTGCATATTAGTGTTTTAAGCGAAGGCATTCATTCTGGTTTTGGTAGCGGGGTAGTACCATCCACATTTTCCATTCTACGCGAATTACTGAACCGCATTGAAAATTCAAACACAGGTGAAATTTTATTAGATGAATTTAATGTCAGCATTCCCGCTGAACGTGAACAGCAAGCACAGGCGGCAGCCGATGCGTTAGGTAAAGCGTTTTCTGAGGCACTCCCTTTTTATAAGAACTGCCAACCGGTCAGTGACAATGTCAAAGAGCTTATTTTAAATCGCACGTGGCGACCAGCCTTATCAGTCACCGGCGCCGATGGATTACCTCCCGTGGCCGATGCCGGCAACGTGACCTTGCCCGAACTGTCCGTCAAGCTATCGATCCGTATTCCACCTACTAGCAATGCTGACAAAGCTTGTGCTGCTTTGAAAAAAATTCTGGAAGACAATCCACCGTATAATGCAGAGGTTCGCTTTACGCCAGACACCACTGGCGCCAGTTGGCATGCCCCAGCATTAAGTGACTGGTTAGGCAAAGCCAATGAAAAAGCCTCGCAACTTTTTTACGATAAACCAGCTGCCTATTTGGGTGGCGGTGGCAGCATTCCTTTTATGGGGATGTTGGGTGAAATGTATCCGGATGCACAATTTTTAATTACCGGTGTTTTAGGACCGAAGTCGAATGCACATGGTCCGAATGAGTTTTTACATATTCCAATGGTGAAAAAACTCACCGGCTGTGTTGCTTCAGTGATTGCATCTCATTATGAAAAATAAACAGCAAGCGCTGCACTATACGTCGTATGTGCCTCAATCTTCGGGCCGATTAATTATTTTAATTAGCGTCGTGTTTTTAGAGGCACTAGGCTTTTTTTTAACGACACCCTCGCTGCTGCATTTATTTATTAACTTTCAGCAAATTTTAGTACCGATCAAAACCAGCCTAGCTATGCGTGACTTTTTATATGAAGTGACATTAACGCTGGCTTTAATCGGGTTTATTGTTGGTGCACCACTCCTTGGGCTCTTTTCAGATCATTTTGGGCGTAAAAAATTAATTTTAACCTGCTTGCTCGGCGCTTTGCTTGGTTACCTGCTGCCCGTTATTGGCGTTGTCAGCAATACGATTTTATTAGTTTTTTTAGGGCGCTTTGTCGCTGGTGCTGCAATGAGTAGTGTTTCAATAATCCAAGCAGCTATTAGCGACCTTACCGAAGGGAAACGCAAAGCCAGTTACTATGCCACCGTAGTGTTTGCGGTGATTGCGGCTTTGATTATCGGTCCATATGCTGGCGCATATTTAATTGATAGCACTATTGTTAAATGGTTTAACTTTACCACGACTTTTTTTGTTGGCATCAGTTTGACTGTTATCAATTTATGCCTAATTTGGTTTTTTTATCAGGATGAAACCCAACTTGTTGCAAAGTCTACTGCACCTAAATGGAAAATCCCCAAAAAATTAATGGGATTGTTTGTGGTGTTTTTTTTAACTGTGATCGGTTGGAGCAAATATTATCAAGCCATTTTCATTTATTTAACCCAGCGTTTTCATTACAGCGTTAATCAAATTAGCGTTTTTACGCTTTATATTGGTTTTTGGTTAGCGCTTGGGTTATTGGTGATTTATCGATTGATGTTACGCTTTTTAAGTGTGGAGCATTGTTTATTGATAGCCAGCCTTATTACTGCAGTGAGCTTTATTGGTTGCAGCTTTACGCACGCTGCTAACATGCAATGGATTTTTGTCGCTCCAGCAGCGACATTTACCGGCATTGTGCATGCATCTTTGTTAAGTATTATTTCCGATCGAACCAGCGCACACCACCAAGCCTGGGTGCTCGGTGTTGCTAATATGACACTGGGATTAGCTTGGCTGCTGACGGATATCACGACACATTATTTTATGAATTATTACTTGCCATTACCGCTGTTGGTTGCAGCAACGGCGATGGTGATCGCCATGCTGCTAACCTGGATTACGCAGTGGAAGGTTTATCGTGAATTTTAATAAATTCCATATTGCTGGTTAACCTTGCAATCACTAAGCCACATAGAATCACCGCTAATGCAATGATTTGGGTGATGGTCGGAATATCGCCTAACAATAAGTAAGCAAAGAAAAAGGCAAAAATAGGTGAGATCAAGGTCACGTTAGCAGCAATCACCGTCTTCACACGTTTCACGCCTTTTAACCACAATAGCTGACTCATCATCACACCAACGCCAGCGTATAAAAGCATGACGATCCACAGTTCACCTTTAAAGGCATCCGCAAAGTGTGACAATCCAAAAAACATCATGACAATAACAAAGAAAATAATGGCAGAGAAAAAGTTGGTTAAGAATAGATAACCCGCTGAAGGAATCGATTTTAAACATTTGGCATCGATATTACCTTTGACGCCGTCAATCAAACTCGCTACCAATGCAAAGATATCGGCGAGTGATATTTTCGCCATTCCCTGCCCAGCGACCACCACGATTAAGCCAATGGCAATAATGATATAACCCAGCAGATCACTGCGTGCGATTTTGTTTCTAAAAAACACATAGCCAAAAGCTGCAAATGAAATGCCACGAAAACGCAGCAAGATAATAACGTTAATGACGTTACCATTTAATAAGGCATAAAATACTAAAGAGGGGACAATTGCATTAAGCAAAATACCAAAAAACAGGTAAATACTATTCCCCCAAGACAATTTTTTTAAATCGTCAACCACATTGCCAAGACCATAGAGCAATAATGGCACCACGCTGGCGCAGATATTACCAACAAATAAAACATTACAGAAACTAATAGCATTGGGATGTTGGAGTCCGAGTGGACCACCTTCTTGAATTAACCATTTTAACGCTGGCCTGGTTAAGCCTGCAAAAACCCTTGAAATAATCAGTTGGAGGGCGCCAACTAGAGTGATTTTTTTTTCGCTATCCATAATTCTCGCTCTTGACTTCCAATTCAATAAACCCATGGTACAATGCACCCAAAAATTACACAAGAACCTTCCGTGAACAAAACTCTTCAATATGATGTGCTGATTATCGGTAGCGGCGCTGCTGGTTTAGGGCTTGCGCTAAGCTTAGCCAGACATGCACGTGTTGCACTCATTAGTAAAGGCACGCTTAGTAGTGGCGCATCGCCCCGCGCGCAAGGCGGAATTGCCGCGGTGATTAGCCAATTAGATAGTTATGAATCGCATATTAAAGACACTATGATTGCTGGCGCTGGACTGTGCGATGCTAATGCAGTTGACTTTACGGTTCGCCATGCGAAAAGTGCCATTAATTGGTTAATCGATCATGGCGTGCAATTTACGTTAAACCAAGGCAATAACGACTTTCACTTAACTCAAGAAGGCGGCCATAGTCATCGGCGAATTTTACATGCTGCGGATAAAACGGGCGCCGTGGTGGTAAAAACCTTAGCAGAACAAGCTGAGCAGCATCCCAATATTGATTGTTTTTGTAATCTAACGGCGCTTGATTTATTGGTTGTAGAGCAAACGTGTGATGGCGCATTAATTTTTGATCAGCAACAGCAAACACTTTTTAACATCACTGCAAGCGTAACCGTGTTAGCGACCGGTGGAGCCAGTAATGTCTATCAACATACTAGCAACCCTGATCTAACGTCCGGTGATGGTATTGCGATGGCTTGGCGACGCGGCTGCCGGGTGGCGAATTTGGAATTTAATCAATTTCATCCCACTTGTTTATTTCACCCTGCTGCAAATTCTTTTTTAATTACCGAAGTCATGCGCGGTGAAGGTGGCATTTTAACCTTAGCCAATGGTGATCGATTTATGCCGCGTTATGATCAACGCGCCGAATTAGCTCCACGCGATATTGTGGCGCGCGCCATTCATTTTGAAATGCAAAACAATCATTGTGATTATGTGTATCTTGATATTTCTCACCAACCTGCTGCAAAAATAAAACAACACTTTCCGACTATTTATCAAGAGTGTTTAAAATACGAGATTGATATTACCCAACAAGCAATTCCTGTTGTTCCAGCCGCGCATTACACTTGCGGCGGTGTGATGACCAATCTACAAGGTCAAACGGATATCGCGCGCTTATACGCGGTTGGTGAGGTCGCTTATACTGGATTACACGGCGCAAATCGCATGGCAAGTAACTCATTGCTTGAATGCTTAGTCTTTGCCGCAAGCGCGAGTCAATCGATTCAGCAGCAACTCGCCACACTACCCAAACGACCAACTACTAACATTGCAATACCGTCAACACAACTCAGCGACATGGATCTCTCTAAAAAAATTCAAGCTTTGCGCGCAGTAATGTGGCACAACGTTGGCATTGTGCGTAGTACTAAAAGTTTATTAAGCGCGCGTGATCAGCTTGCACAAGCGCACAAAGAATTGGCAAGCATCACCCATGCAAACTTAATCAATACACATATTATTGAGCTAAACAATTTAATCCAAGTCGCACAGCTAATGACAGCTTGCGCATTGCTGCGCCAGGAAAGTCGTGGTTTGCATTATAATATCGATTTTCCAAACACCCTTGATCATGCGCGGCCATCAATCTTGATGCCCAACGCTTAATAGCAACATCCGCAAACGTCGCAAGCTGGCTGCTGGTGCACTATCAAAAAATAATGGTAATGAGATTATGCGACGCCGCTCTGGTAAGCGAAATCGTAAAACAATACAAAAGAGCGAAACAAAATTGTGCGGGGCTAATTCGGCAATACAGGTATTACCGTTTGCAAAACGCAGATACCAAATATTTTTTTCTAAGCGGCTCGCCGTGATGATGCGATGCGGCATGCGGCTGCCTCGGTAAGCTTGCAAATAAACGCTAACGACTGCCCAGACAAAAATGATTAACAAACACTGACTCAATAAAGAAAATTGACAAAGCAAGATGCCAATACTGATTAACAAACTAAAACCACATAATAAAATAACCAGCGACCATGAAAATTTTGGCGTAATGACCAGCGGATTGTCTGCGTTCATTTAGCGGTCCGGTACGATATTTGGCCTTAATATCCAGTTAACAATCCAGCGACCATTTTCATAATGATCCAAACAAACCACCGCACCGGGAGGATAATTAACAATGGGAAAATAATCTTCGTTATTAATTACTAGTGCGCTAATCAGTTTTGCCATAAACGGTAAATGACCAACGATCATCGTGTTTTCATGCAAGGTATTAATCACGCCTAAAATAGCCTCTAAATCAGCATCCTCATCTAAAATGCTGTCACACTCATCCACTTGAGTAATACCTAGATGTTCTGCAAATAATTGCGCCGTTTGCACGGCTCTTAATTTGGGACTGTGAAGAATATGCGATAGATGTAAATCGCGTTGCTTTAAAAATTGTGCCACTTTCGTGACATCGCTTTTACCCTTATCAGTTAATCCACGTTGCGGGTCAACATCCGCGGAATTGGCTTCACCATGACGTACACAATAAAGATGCATAATAATTGATCTCCAATTGGGTAGTAGGATACAAAATTCATCATCGATTATCTAGCATTAGATGGTTATAATGGCCGCATGCAAAATTTAAACCAATCCAACTCTAGATCGCACATTGTTAAAGCCATTTTTATTTGTAGTGTTGCTTCCCTGTTTTATCTCTATGATTTTCTAGTTCGCGTGATGCCTTCAGCAATGACCAGTAATTTGATGGCCAGCTTTCAAATTAAAGCGACTGGGCTGGGTATTCTATCCTCACTTTTCTTCTGGGGGTATATCATTTTTCAAGTGCCAGGTGGCGCGCTCTATGACCGTTACTCACCTCGACTCACTTTAACTCTGGCAACATTTATTAGCGGTATCGCCACCGTCGCATTTGCCCTATCGCCTTGGTTTGGCATCGCAGCCATCATGCGCTTTATGGTGGGTGCAAGCTCAGCATTTGCATTTGTAGGCGCTGTTTATATGGGCAGCATGTGGTTCAAATCAGAACACCTGCCGACCTACACTGGTGTAGTGCAACTGGTCGGCTGCGCTGGTGCCATTATTGGCCAAGGCCCGATTGCTGCTCTCACAACTAGCTTTGGCTGGCGGGCTACCGGCATTGGTATTGGTGCACTTGGCGTCACATTTGCCGTGATGATGCTGTTAGTCGTCCGTGCCCCGCAAGGTTATAAGAAGACCCACCAAGCTAGCCAACAACAAACGCAAAGCAAAATTATCGACATGAGTGTTTTTCGTAAGCCACAAATTTGGCTCATTGGTTTGTATGGTTTTTTTATTTGGGCACCAACTGTCGTGTTTGCCTCTCTTTGGGGTGTACCTTTTTTTGAAACTGCTCTTAATCTCTCGCGAGTTGCTGCAGCCAGCATGGTGTCGATTATTTGGATAGGCATTGCCGTTGGCGGGCCATGTATGGGGTGGTGGTCGAATGCAGTGAAAAAACGTCGCCCCCCAAGCTTCGGTGGCGCATGCATTGGGTTTGTGGCTTCAATTGCCATCATCTACTTTGCTCACAGTCTGCCCTCACCAGTGCTATCTATCTGCTTAGTTTTATTTGGTATGGGTTCTTCAAGCCAAGTAATTTGCTTTGGCTTTATCAGTGATTTTTATCCTAAATTTCAGCTAGGCACCGCTATTGCTTTTGCCAACTCCGCTGTGATTATGGGTGGTGTGCTGATCCAACCAGTGGTTGGTGTTATTTTAGATGCATTCGGTCAACAAGGATTGGATAGCGCCGGCATACCTTTATATTCGATGACAGGGTTCCAAACTGGACTCAGTATTATTCCATTGTGCTTTTTAGGTGCGATGCTGGTCAGCCGATTTGGCCTAAAAGAAACAAACTGTGAACATCAATATTGATGTAAGTTGGCGTCCCCAACGGGATTCGAACCCGTGTTGCCGCCGTGAAAGGGCGGTGTCCTAGGCCTCTAGACGATGGGGACGTAAACATTGTGTTTATGCCTGGTGGAGCTAAGCGGGGTCGAACCGCTGACCTCTTGCATGCCATGCAAGCGCTCTCCCAACTGAGCTATAGCCCCGGGCCTATAGCTAAGGACGCCATTCTAGGGAGCTAACCCTAGGCTGTCAAGATAAGAGATGAAGAAGGAGACATTAAATGGAAATTCGATCGCTCAAGCAGGATGCTATTGCCAGCATTGTCGTATTTTTGGTCGCAATACCCCTGTGCTTAGGCATCGCACTGGCCTCTGGCGCGCCACTTTACTCTGGCATTATCGCCGGCATTATTGGTGGCGTCATTGTGGGTGCGCTGAGTGATTCGCAAGTGAGTGTTAGTGGACCGGCTGCTGGAATGATTGCGGTTGTGTTAGCGGCGATTGCCACGCTTGGTAGTTTTCATGCCTTCTTATTAGCTTTAGTTTTTGCCGGATTTATTCAAGTCATTGTTGGCGCTTTTCGCGCTGGTTTTTTAGCAGATTATATTCCCTCAACTGTTATTCAAGGTTTATTAACTGCTATTGGGGTGCTTATCATTATTAAGCAACTGCCCATTGCTTTTGGTTTAAGTGGGCATTCTGCATTAATAATGAATGCTGTTAAAACTGCGCAAGAAGATTTTGCGATAGGACCGCTATTACATTTAGTGCATCACATTAGTATTTCAACCTCAGTGATTAGCTTGCTATCCATTTTTATTATGGTGTGCTGGCCCAAACTTAAGAATAAAATCCTAAAGCAAGTCCCTGCCGCGATCATTGTAGTGTTAGCAGCCGTACTCATTAACACTGTGCTGCAACACAGCTTTCCAGGCTTGGCACTACCAAGTTCGCACTTAGTGAATATTCCTGTTAACGAAAATATTTTGTCACTGTTTTCGCAGCTTCCACACCCCCAGTTTGCCGACTGGTTAAATCCATCAGTTTATGTTTATGCGGTGATTATTGCTGTCGTCGCTTCTTTAGAAACTTTACTCTGTCTTGAGGCTGCCGAAAAAATGGATCCGCAACACCGTTTTGCTTCGCGCAATAAAGAACTCGTTGCGCAAGGTATTGGTAATAGCTTATCAGGTTTACTAGGCGGCTTACCGATCACCTCCGTGATTGTACGTACAACCGTTAATATTCACTCCAATAATGCCAGCAAACTATCCACCATCTTTCATGGTATGTTCTTACTCCTGTCATTATTGTTTATACCCAACTGGCTAAACTTAATTCCACTCCCCGCTCTTGCGGCTATTTTAATTGTGATTGGTTACAAGCTCGCGCAAGTTGCCGTCTTTAAAAAAATGTATCGTCAAGGCCAAGCTTACTTTGCAGCCTTTATTACTACCGTTGTTGCCATTGTATTTACCAATTTACTGACAGGTATTTTAATTGGCTTAGCAGTGAGTTTATTTTTTATCTTGCAAGTCAACAGTCGCCATCAGTTTTTACGCGTTAAAGAAAAGCATACTAGTGGTGACGTATTACGCATTGTTCTGCCACAACAGCTGACATTTTTAAATAAGCCGACCATGGTAACTGCCTTAGAAAGTATTCCTGCTAACAGCCGCGTTATTATTGATGCGAAGAACACCGAATATATTGATCAGGACTTAATAGAAGTGATGAAAACCTTTAGCGAAGAAAAGGCTATCAATAAAGGCATTTCAATGAACTTTTTAGGTTTGCAGGATCACTACTCTATCGCCACCCACAGTAATTTTATTACCGCCACGACTTTAGATGTGCAATCCAGCCTATCTGCAACCGATGTTTTACAAGTCTTAAAGGAAGGCAATCAACGCTTTATTAACAACACTCTCATTCATAAAGATTTCAAAAGACAAATTCATGACACCGCCAAATCACAACATCCTGTTGCCGTTATACTAAGCTGTATTGACTCACGAGTACCGGTTGAAAATGTTTTTGACCTTAATCTTGGCGATGTGTTTGTTGCCAGAATCGCTGGCAATATTATTAATCCAGATATTCTAGCGAGTATCGAATTTGCTTGTGAAATTGCTGGCGCAAGACTGATTGTGGTATTAGGGCACCGTCGCTGCGGCGCAGTTAACGCAGCTTGCGAAAATGTTGAGCTTGGACATCTCTCACAACTACTTGCCAAAATCAAACCAGCTATTGCCCTTGAAAAAGAAACCAATGATTTAATTATTAAAGAAACACTTGAGCACACAGACCGTGTTGCCTGCGTCAATGTCGAGCTTGTACAACAACAACTGACTAAAGAAAGCGAGATACTCCACAAACTTTTAGCAGATCAACGAATCGGCATTGTTGGTGGCATGTATGATGTTTCAAGCGGGCAGGTTGCCTTTAATAAAATGCGCCACGATTTTGATGATCGAGTCGATATTCAAGCTTTTGGTCAACCTGCCATAGAAACGTAGGATTTAGCGGTTACGCACTTAACCGGTCGCTGCCGCTTTTTCGCCTTGCGCTTCAATATACTCAATGGCTCGATCCAAACGCTGTAAAACCCGTGCACGCCCAATTAAAAGCAAGGTTACATCAATTGGCGGCGACACCGTACCACCAGTAACCGCAACTCGAACCGGCTGTGCGACTTTACCCAGCTTTAAATCTTTTGCTTCAGCCACCTCAACCACAACGCGATGCAAGATGTCTTTTTCCCAATTATTTAAATCTTGAAAGCGATGACGAATGTCACGTAATGCATCAACTACATCTGCTTTTAAATTTTTAGCGGCCGCCTTAGCATCATACTGCGCAAAGTCCTCATAAAAAAAGCGACTACGCTCAGCCATTTCTTCCAAGGTCTTACTACGCTCTGCTTGAATACTAATTACATCCTCTAAAGCAGGGCCTTGCTGATAATCGATATTGAGACGCTTTAATTGATCGGCAAATGGTTTAGCAATCACTGCAGGATCTAAGGTTTTAAAATAATGCTGGTTTAACCATGCTAATTTTTCAGGATTAAATGCGGCGGGTGATCGACTAACGGCGTCTAAATTAAATAACTCAACCATCTCCTCTCGCGAAAAAATTTCTTGATCACCGTGCGACCAACCTAAACGCACCAAAAAGTTCAACATCGCTTCAGGTAAATAACCACTATCATGATATTGCAAAACACTAACCGCACCGTGGCGCTTCGATAGACGCTTACCATCTGCGCCTAAAATCATCGGCACATGCGCATACGCCGGTGGTGTGGCATGCAATGCGCGCATAATATTGATTTGACGTGGTGTGTTATTAATATGATCATCACCGCGCACCACATGGGTAATTTCCATATCCGCATCATCCACCACAACTGAAAAATTATACGTTGGCGTGCCATCACTGCGCATAATCACTAAATCATCAAGCTCACTATTATGCACAACGATCTTGCCACGAATTAAGTCATCAAACGACGCATCACCTTCCTGCGGATTTTTAAAACGGATCACCATGCCCGCAGCAGCTGTTAAATTTAAATCACGACAATGGCCGTCATAACGTGGTTTTTCTTTACGTGCCATTTGCGCTTCACGCATTTTTTCTAAACGCTCTTTGGAGCAATTACAATAATAAGCATCACCACTGGCCAACAATTTTTTTAATACTTCAGTATAACGATCCATGCGTTTTGTTTGATAAAAAGGACCTTCATCATAATCCAATCCCAACCACTGCATACCATCTAAAATGGCTTGAATAGACTCTTCCGTTGAACGCTGCAAATCAGTGTCTTCAATGCGCAATACAAAAACGCCACCGAAGTGACGTGCAAATAACCAACTAAAAAGCGCTGTGCGTGCGCCACCCAAATGCAAATAACCCGTTGGGCTGGGTGCAAAACGAGTTCTAATAGTGTTTGTGGTCATGGTTTTCCTTTTTGATTATTGTAACGTGATTATTCAACATGGCTGCCAATCGATAGCCGGCTAACGCAATACGTTGCCTGACAATTTGGCGGCCCATTCTAACATACTTGATTGACGGCGCATGGTTTGGCGCTAGCGTATAAGCAAATTGTTTCGCCAGCCGATAGCTTGCCCGAGTCCAACTCCACGGATCCCAATTACGAATTTGCGAGCCAAAATAAGTTTTGGGATATTGCTGCATGATGCGTTGCGCGACACGTTGAATATGTTGCTTATGCCACGTACGACCGGCAAATAACCCTAAACCACCATCCCACAGGCTATGCAAATTTTTTGCATAACGACTGTTTATTGGATAGCGATTACCGCCAAGATCACCACGCGGGAAACGTGCACTATAGCGTGTAATGCAATGCATCGGCTGATGCGCATCGCCAACAAAATGCAATAAGAAATTTAAAAACCATGCCTTTGGAATAATGTGCGGTTTATAACCGGCCACTACTTTATAACTTTGTTGTATCGCCCACGCCACATTTTCGCGC
>CAYXLV010000013.1:0-3303 GCA_964465995.1 uncultured Coxiellaceae bacterium
CCATTAATACAGTGCGACGTTCCACAGTATCCGACAAGCGTCCAACCGGGTATTGTAAGAACATACCTCCCCAAATTGCTAACGCCATAATCGTCGCTGAATATGAGATTTTTTGCGTGGTTTGCACAACATAAAGCGGCAATAAACCGTAAACAGCACCCAAAATCAATCCTGCACATAAACAACTGACCATCCCAGAAGGTGCAGCCATTAACATCTTTTTTAAATTCATGGTGGACGGTTGGTCAAACACGGGAGACTCTACTTTTGCAATCGCCAATGGTATTACAGCTAAAGAACAAAGCATGCCTGAAAAAGCAAATAAGGTCAGCGTGCCAGGACTTGCGATGGTTAGAAAAAACTGTCCAAGTGATTGAGCGGCATAAAACGTCACCATGTATAACGCTAAAATTTGGCCGCGCGTTTTAATCGTGCCTTTCACCAGCAGCCAACTTTCAATCACAATAAATAAACCAGCGGTCGCAAAGCCACCAACCAAACGCAGCAACAGCCATAAACTCACATCAACATATAAACCTTGTAATACTGAAATCGCCGCCAGAGCCGATGCAAACGCTGAAAAAGCACGAATATGCCCAACCCGAATAATAAAACGCTCAATGCGAAAAGAACCTGCGGCCAAACCCACATAATAAAAAGCAGTCATTAAACCAATGATAAAAGCCGGCGAACCGTCTTGATGCAAACGCAGGGAGGTGAGGGTGGTGAAAAGACCACTACCCATAGTAAAGACAAATAAACTAAAGAGTGGAGCGATGGTTTGACGAATAATCTTGTACATATCTTCCATGCGGACAGTTTAATTGATGGGATTACCTTAACAAAAAAATGCGATTATGGGTATGTGGATTAGTCGTACATCAACTCATCGAGTGGTACTTCATCACGCGTAGGACTGGATTTCACCAGCTCGAATAAAACGTCTGTAATACAAAACAATCTTAAAACATCGGGAGTGAATTCATCAAAAGCCACTTTTGTGCCAAGTAATGCTTTTTCATCGTCTTCAAAGCTGGCGCCAAGGCCATAGCCTAAACAAAGTGAAGCGAGCTGATCCGCGCGCTTTGTTAAACCGGGCAACAGACCGTTATCAGCAAAAATTTCTGCAAATGAGACGGTATTGCCTTTCAGCGTAAAACGGACATTCATTTTTTTAGCGATTGATTCAAGTTTTGGAGATAAATTCATTATTGCATCCACCATGGTATTGCGATTTTACGACGACCTGCTAAGGTGCTGCGTATCCAGCGCAGGAACACTAGCGGGCTAAACCCATAACGGTTGAGTATGGTAAAAAACATCATTGTGACGAGTGCCACTATAAAGGTCCAAAGCCGGATATGCACAATAAAAATTAACATTGGAAAAACTGCCTTGCCATCCCAGATAAAAAATTGTATAGATCTTGCTGAGTCTCGCCAGTGCGCTTCGGCTAAGTTTCGCATATATACTCTCGAGTTGATTGGTATTGGTGGCCATTCTACCCTAAAAACCTTAAGAGAATATTAAGGGGGAGTTTACTGATTGATATTTAATGCCATCCAGATTATGCACTAAGCAGGAGCTTACTCTGGATTGTACGATCTGGTCGCACAATGACGACTCTCGTCGTCCCGCGGCGAGACCGCCGGATCCAGGGGCATACTCTGGATTGTGCGATCTAGTCGCACAATGATGGGGGAAAAAGAGTTCACTCTTAATTGGTATATTTTTTTCAAAATATTTTTAT
The DNA here is from genome assembly GCA_964465995.1 of uncultured Coxiellaceae bacterium. Lineage (GTDB taxonomy): Bacteria > Pseudomonadota > Gammaproteobacteria > Coxiellales > Coxiellaceae > CAYXLV01. The sequence continues at coordinate 1,751 of CAYXLV010000013.1, forward strand.
TCTTTAAGGTTCCCTTAAGGTTTCGCGAGTAGAATAGCTCGCAGATTAGAACATTAAGTACGGATTAAAGTCGATAGGATAGGCATTTAACACCCACTAACAGTGAAATAAAAGCTATGAAAATCAAAAGATTACTATTTATACCTGTCATTTTGGCACCATTGTTACTAACAGGCTGTGCGTCTCAAAGTAAACGCGTCGTTGACCTCAATTTGAGGTATTTAAATGCAAATAATGCGCCTGTTGATTCCACCGATAGAAATGCTCAAGCCCAATTAGCCAACGCAGCCAGCTCAGTTGGTCAGTCTTTAAACCAGTTATCCGCCATTCAAATGGCCACCCATCCCGGCGTTAAAATGCCACAACCCGTTAACCCAGGCCACTCCGGCCTCACCAAGATTGCTTCATTAGATTGGACTGGCCCAGCCGCTCCCGTCGTTAAGCGTATTGCCAATATTAGCCATTACCGACTACATATATTAGGCTCACGTCCTGCATCACCCATTATTGTAAACGTCAGCCAAAAAAATCAGCCGCTAGCCGTGATTTTGCGTAACATTCGTTACCAAGTTGCTGGCAAAGCATCGATCAAAGTTTATCCTAAGCACCGCTTAATCGAATTACGGTATATGAATAACGCTTAATTAACAGAGGGCAAAGCCAATGGCGATGATAAATAAAATTCGCATACTTGCTTGCATAGGTTTAGCCGCCTTTGCCCTAACAGGTTATGCCCGATCGAAACCCGCGCTCAGTGCTGACGTTGGTTTTGTCGCAACAAGCAACTTACCTGCTGGTAGCAGTCATATTAACCCCATTCGTTTAAAAGCCATTCAAGAAGCCGCTACCACCTTAGGTGCACGCGGCGCACTCGCTTGGCGATCACTGCAAATTGATCGCACACTAAAAAACGAATCCCAATATCTCGATCATGTTTTTAACTTTAATAGCTTATTAATTAACGGCGACGTGTTACCACCCGTACTCGTTGAAGCACAAAACAGCTTTAATCTTGCCAGCAACGACGCCATTCGCCTCGCTTCAAAAATCTATAAAATCGAAGCACCCGCACGCTTTACTTCAGTGGCTCCCACCTGGCGTACTTATTTATGGATGGACTTCCAAAAACCCGATATGCCAAACAAAGCCTTATTACCCACCACCCAAGCAGAAGCTTGTGTTTGGAATATGTATTTCAAAGAAGGCTGGAAAGAAGGCCTTGAACAAGCCAATGAAATTTTTGCAGATAATTTAAACCGATTAAAACGCGACTATGTCGGCATGACGTTGTATCGCAAACTACTTGATCAAAATATGATTAGCGCACCGTTTATCGCCCGATCTAACTTAGGCGTGACAGGTAACGCGAATGAAATTAGAATCAACGACCGAGTTGCACGTATCACCCAAGATGCGAAACTTGATCCGAATAGTAAAAATTGGAAACCTGTGTTCACACATTAATCACTTGCTGGGTATTCCGGTCACAACCGGAATACCTCATCAAGCTGAACACCACAAATAAAACAGAAAACAATGACCACAGAAACAGC
>CAYXLV010000013.1:3313-14649 GCA_964465995.1 uncultured Coxiellaceae bacterium
CGACAATTATCCATACCCCAAAGAGCCAACCCGCTTTGAAGCACGGCACATCGATGATTTATTGGTTTTTGCTAATAACATCAATTGCTCCGACTTAACCATTCAAACCGGCGCACCCATTGTCGCTGAAGTCTATGGCCGCATTCATAAAATCACCCGCAAATCACTATCCAACGCCGAAGTGGGCGACATCCTTAACGCCATTTATGGACCTAACGGCACCACCCAAATCATGCGAGGTAGCGATTTAGATACCCATTATGAAGTACGCCCCAATCGCAGCGAGCGTTATCGACATCGTGTTAACGGCACCGGTATTCATGTCGATGGTCACGAAGGCATTCAAATCACCATTCGTACCATTCCATCCACACCACCGCCATTATCCTCATTAGAACTACCACCGAAAATTGTCGACGCGATTGCACCGAATGATGGTGTGATCTACGTTACCGGCGCAACCGGCTCGGGTAAAACGACGCTATTAGCCGCGATTATCAAAGAACTCGCTGAAGACCCAGTCAGCAACCGCAAAATTTTAACTTACGAAGCGCCGATTGAATTTGTCTACGACTCATTACAAACACCCAGCGCCATCGTTAGCCAATCAGAAATTCCAAGACACTTACCCACTTTTGCAGCCGGCGTGCGTAACGCATTACGCCGTAAACCACACGCCATACTCGTCGGTGAAGCACGTGACCCAGAAACGATTAATGCAGTGATTGAAGCTGCACTAACGGGTCACCCGGTTTACACCACACTGCACGCCAACGGTGTTGCTGAAACCATTCGCCGCTTAGTCGGCAGCTTCCCACGTGAAGAACGCTTGGGCCGCACCATTGATATTATTGAAACCATGCGCATGATTATTTGGCAGCGCTTAGTCCCATCAATAGATGGTAAACGCATTGCCCTGCGCGAATTTCTGGTTTTCAACGAAGCGATTCGTGATGAACTACTCGACAGCGATCCCGATCAAATCACCGCAACCACACGCCGATTATTACGCCAACATGGCCAACCGATGGGCGTCGATGTCGAAGCAAAATACAAAGCAGGCCTATTAAGTGAGCGCACTTACAAAGTACTGGCTGCCAGTTTAAACGACGATCATATATAAACTTGCACATTGGCTTTGCGAATTAAATCACTTACAATCACTCACATGTTATTCCGATTCTCCAAGCGATACCTTCTTTTGGCACTACTCACCAGCTGCACCAGCGTAGCGTTTGCTAAACCAAATGTACCCGCAACTTGGCAGCCCTATAAAAACCAGCATTTTGGCTTTACCATCGACCACCCGGCAAATATCACTCCTACCCGACAATTCCAACAAACTTATCACTTAAACAACAATTGGAGCGCCGCATCCAGCATTCGCACACGCCCCAAACAATATAGAATTGTTGAGCTACCAATCTTTAGCTTGCAGCAACAACGTGATTACTATTTTATTTTGGTACGTATCGGTGCCAGCGCCAATCCAATTGATTTAAAAAACTGCTATCGCGCCAGCTTTGGCAAAACAGTGTCCACCACTATCAATGGCACAGTTTGGCAAGTGATTAATTTACAAAGTGTCGGCATGATGCAATTTATGCTTGGCAAAAGCTATCGAACCAAACACAACGGACTCTGCTATGCCTTGGAGTTAATTGAAACCGGCGGCAACCAGCATCTCATTAAAAACTTTAAAAAACGTCGTCAAACTTACCAAGCTATCGCTCAAAAAATAATCGCCACGTTTCAGTTCACTCATTGATAGCACTATGGTGATAACAAAATCGGCTCTTTTTGCGGCTTACAATAGGTCTCCTTAATCAGAAACAAAGCAACCATTGCGCTAATCGCACACAGCAGTGGCATCACACTAAATGCAACAATAAAATTCTCAGGCTTTAAATGGGCAGTCTGCCCACTTGCCGATAAATAAATAAAATAACTTGCCAGTGGCGGAATAAATGCACCACTCAAGGTAATCGCCCCATTATTCAAACCTAACGCCGTCGCTTTGGTCTGCAAATCCACATGCTCGGCGATCGTAGCAAAACCCACATTTTGTCCCGACGCTGCCAAACCTAAACAAAAAAACAGCACTGCATAAATCCAATGCATCTTGCCAACCGACAAATACGTAATCCCAGACGTTGCCAAAACACCTAGAACCGCACAAAAAACTAATGTCGGTTTACGCCGCTTCGCCAAATCAGACAACGCTCCCAACACCGGACAACCCACGGCATAACCCAACCAAGCTAGTGAAATCATGCTGGCGGCAGCAGTTTGCGAAAGCCCACGCACTTCTAAATAATCAGTTCCCCAATAGGCTCCCATCAATGCTATTGAGATATAAACTGTTGCTGAATATAAAGCCACAAACCAGGCCTGCCGATTTTTAACCAACACTAACAAACGCTGACTCAACGGACCTGGCTGCTGCAAATAAATTAAAGACTGCTCTCCACCACGCGGTTTGTTTTTTACAATAAACAACACCAATAAAAACAACACCACCCCAAAAGAACCAATTTCTATTAACGGCAAACGCCAATGCCCATGCTCTGCTGCAATTAATAATACCAACGGACCACCCGCCAATAACGGTCCCATCGTCCCAATAAACTGCGATAAGCCAGCAAAGAAACCAAAGTTTTTACGCGGAAACCAAGTCGCTGCAATCACCAGCAAACAAACAAACGCAAATGACGAGCCAAATCCCATTAATAAACGACTAAACAGCGCTGAATATAAACCCGTCGACCGTGCAAACAAAAACGTTGCTCCCGCACAAACCACGGTGGCAAACAGCATCACCAGCTTCACCCCAAACTTATCCACCAAAATACCAACCGGCACTTGCATTAAGCCGTAAGCGATATAATACGCCGAACCAATCAGGGCAAAAGTTTCTGCATTCAAATGCAAGTCAGGAATAATTTGATGAGCAACACTGCCTACAAACGTACGCAAGAAAAATTCATACAAAAAGAAAAGCGCTGCGATCGACCAGATCATCAGGCCAAGAAAAGTTACCGGAGATTCTTGTTGTTTAGACATTATTAGTAAACCAACGAGTTTTTATGAGTGCTTATCAAAATGTTCAATACTTTTTTCTTCCCACTCTTCCAAATGCTCAGCAGCATGCTTCATTTTTGAAAAAATGGCCAACTGAAATAAAGCCTCGCCTTCATGCACCAAGGGTAAATTATTCATCCCCACAATAATGGCGTCTTCAGGACTTTTTACTGCAACATCACTACTAGCACCAAATGGATCTTTAATAACACACAGGGTTTCACCTTTTTTGATCGACTGACCCAGTGCATATTGCGTATGACTAATACCACTGGTTGAAGCACGCACCCAAATATTTTTTTCTGCAAAAAAACTTTGTAGCTGCGCTTCCTTTTGCTTGGGCTTTGTCGACAACATATCCAAAGATTTCATAACATTAAGCACGCCTTTTAAGCCAACCTTAATCGCATGCTCATCAAATCGCATTGCCTCACCAGCCTCATATAAGAGAAAAGGCTTACTCTCTTTATGCGCCAAAGTACGCAATGCCCCCACCTCATTCTTAATTTTAGAAATGACCGGCGCATTAAATGCTGTTGCTAAATGTCTAGATTTTTTATCGTCAAAATTGACATAAACTTGTGGCAGGTTAGTGTGATTAATAAAACCAGTCTGCAGATCAATGCAGGCATCTGCCTTAGAAAATATTTCTTGAGTAAATGTATGCGCCATTCGCGCCGCATGGGTACCACTTTCAGAACCAGGAAAACAACGATCTAATTCAATACCACCTGGTAAATAACGCGAGCGATTAATTAAACCGTAAACATTTAATACCGGAATCGCTAACAACGTCCCTTTCAATTTTTGCACCGACGCCATACTCAATAAACGATTAATAATTTCCGTACCGTTGAGTTCGTTACCATGCATCGCTGCTGTAATTAATAAACAAGGACCGGCTTGTTTACCATGGATCACTTTGATGGGCATATAGAGTGGTGCGCAGCTGAATAATTCGGGAAGTGGTAAGGCCAGTGTAATATTTTCACCGGGATGAATCGTCTCATTACAAATTTGCATGGATGAATTTTTCATAGACCTCTTCTCTAATTTATGTACACTTTTTAGAACTAATCACTCCCAACGAGCAACGCATTCTAAGGAATTCACCTACAGATTGCAAACCGAGCACATGACTCACCAATGAGAAAACCAAAATTATTTCATTCATTACAGGGGGTTAGCGCTTTTCGCATGGACTATTTCCATGCTAGTATCATTTCACCTGATTTAAATAAACCCTTAGATAGTTAAGCTATGCAAATACACCAACCGCGCCGCGATTTAATTTTAATTTTAGGGCCCGCACTTTTTTTTATCACCTTAGCAATTATTTTTTTTATCCCTCAGAAATTTATTTGGAGTTATTGCCTACACTGGTTAATTCTTGGCATCGCCATCATTACCGCTTTTACACCGCTGGGCCGTTGGCAAATAAAACAACCTGCAAATCAACAAACCACTTATTCCCGCAACGCATGGCTCACACGCCTCATTGCTATGCAAATCTGCATCTACGCCACGTTTTATGGCATCACCCAACTGGCTAGTCACGCTCTACCCGTCTTAACTAACCCTCATCCCCACGCATTTAGCAGCACCCTAAGTTATTTATTGTTTAAAACCGGCTTACTCCCCTGGGCAATGATTATTATTGTGGCGATCAACATGGCCTACATTGCTTATCAACGCAGTGAAAACGCCATGATGAGCACACTGACCTTTAGCATTTTTAAAAGTAAGCCGCTCGATTTTTTTGGATTGAATGTTAACACTGACGCCAAACTAGCGACTTATGCTAGCGTTTCCAGCAGCTTTGCGCTGCTTAGTTTGCTAGTGGCTACCAGCCTTGCACCAAACAATGCCAGCATCACCACAGGCTTTCGCCCAGCGGCACTAGTTATTGGTTTTTTACTGTTGATTATTTGTATTCTTAAGCCTACAAATGTATTTTTTAAAAAATTATTTAGTCGCCGCCTACCACTAACGTTTTCATTAAGCGTGAGTCTCTTCTTATTTGCAACGCTACTGATTATTTTTAATTGGATTGCACATGGCGTTGGCACCACACCACTAACAACACCAGGCTTTGTTGTGGCACTACAAGCAAAAACCTGGCAAACACTTTGGTTAATTTTTGCAGTTAGCTGGTGGTTAGGTTGGATACCAACCCTAAGTGCTTATATTGTTCGAATTTCTTATGGCTATTCTATACGTAGCATTATTTTTGGTGCATTGCTATTACCGTTATTCATCAGCATACTTAACAATTACTTATCATTCAGTTTTCATCATGCCATCATCGATGTATTGATCAGCCTAACTGGCTTTGCAGGTCTGCTATATCTGCTCACTCAACAATCTATGCTAAGTTCACTAGTAGTCGCTTACTTCCCTAAAAACGGGGAAATTAAAAATCGTGATCATCACTTTTTTTTGCGCAGAATAATGCAATTGACTGCAGCGGTTATTTATTTATATTTACCCACGGGAATTTATACCGTTTGCATTTATCAGCTTATGCTGACATTGCCGATGTTTATCATCGCGTTACTTATAACCGCTGCACACTGTCATCTATTATTTAAGAGCAAATAATAAAAAACCCCGCCCCAGAAAAGGACAACTTAGCTATTGATTTTTCTCTGTTAAAACAGCTTGAACAAGATCCTGTACTGTTTCTAATGACATCATCTTTTCAGGTGAGATATTGATATTAAAGGCTTCGTTTATCGCCATTAATAAATCCAGCGCATCGAGCGAATCAGCGTTTAAGTCCTTGCTAAAACTCGCCGTCTCGGTGACCCTCTCCTGAGGGACACCGAGATGTTCGACGATAATAGTTTTAATTTGCTGTGCAATTTCCATTATTCATCCCTTTTATTTATTTTTCTCACTAACAGTACCCTTCTTATCGAAGTACTCTTTCTGAGATTTTTCAGCTGCTCCTGCACCCTGCGAGAGACCGCCTTCTATTGCCCTACCAGCACTGCTGCCAAACTGGCTACTTGCACCTTTGACTTCTTGCGCCATTTGCTGCGCCATACTGGGTGTATTTGGACCACCAATCCAGCGAAGAATGTTATCAGGCAACACGGTAATTAAACTGAAGCACTGTGTTGTGACAACATATACAATCGCAGCAAAAATAACGAGCATCAGCGGGAACACCAGTAACGGCATCAGCAAGTCTGATACACTACCACCTGCCATAATGGCGACTGATACTTTCGCGGCACCAGCCAAGACACTATTACTGGTCGCACTATGCACCGGTGCAATGTTATAGAATAAATCTTCTAAAAAGCCGGAGTACGTAAAAACAATAATGCGCAGTGACACGTACGATAAAATCATACCGGCAATTAAACCAATCACCATTAAGACTGGACGAATAAACACGCTTAACAGCAGCATTAATGCTTGTTGCGCTTGACCTAAAAAGTCATGGCCTTCTGGGTGAGTTAAACCAAGACAAACCAACGGCGCTGCCACCATCGCTTCTATCACCGCAATTAACCACCCGATCACACCGAAGGTAAAGATCATGTAAGGATACAGCGGCAAATAAAAACCGAGCATGATACCAATCCCAAACAGTAGGGAAGCCAGTAACATCAACGGTGATTTCACCCAGTCGGTTAAGCCATTAATCGGTGTTGATAAGTTTAAAGATGACTGACAAACCGTGGTTAAAGCCAGCAATCCAAAAATTACAATGCCAAGTCCAAACCATATTTCACCTGAGATCGACAAACAGGCCATGCCGACATTGTGTAAAAACATGATTGGATCAGGCCCCATACCGTAAGGTCCAGCATGTGTGCTAAAGAGCGCAATTAAATTGGCGATATCAGAACCAATCGGTGTTAACAATGCTGTTAATGCTGCATTACTACCAAAGTGCGCAGCATTACGTGCACCTGAGGTATAATCACCGCCGGTATCACCTGCATCTGAAGTGTTGGAGTATTTTTTCATCTTGCTTTGTGCAGTACTAATGTAGCCATTAACCTGACCCTTTTGAAACTGCATCGCATCGCTCAGCTTACTGCTTAAGTTACCATTAGCACCTTCAGCGTCAGATGAATAATACTTAGTTAAATTAGTCACTCGAAGATAATGATTTTGAATTTGCGATAAATCCCAGTAATAACGGCCAGCTGTCATCCAACCAGCACTTTCTGCATTACCAATAAAACGTTTCGCCAAGTACGCCGCACCTTGCTTAGCGTTTTGCGCCATGGGGTAAATCGCACTTAAATAATCGGCAATACCGGTGAAAAAATCTTCACTATTGTCTGCATTCACATCGGTCGTATCGATGCCATTACACGTTGAAGTGTTCGAATAGGTATTCATGCTACAAACTGTGCGTCTTGCCGCAGGCAACAATGCATCAATCATTTGTGTAATCGCACCACGTGCCGCAGCAATATTGGTGCTTTCGTGAGTTTTTGAAATATTTTTGAAGTTACCCCAACTGATATAACCACAGTTAGCATTCCTCATACCATCGGGTGCGCCTAAACCAGAGAAAACAATGCGTTTATTATTAGTATCAATATGGTAGTTATACGTTGTCGCAGGTGCCGCAGTATTAACAATACCGCTAGAGTTATTCGAACTATTCGCTAACGCACTTTGCGCAGAGCTTGCAACCATACAAACTTCATCCGCAAAAATTTGCTTTGTATTACTCCAAATGCCAGAACCACCCGCGCTGACATCACTCACGTTTTTATCGGCTAACGCTTTTAAAGCGCCAGCAGAACCAACTTCAGGACGGTGCCATAATGTACCGCCATCGTTAATATAATTTAAACCATAATTCCAAGTTTGATCAGCCAGCGAAACACCTTCGACCACCACTTTCATCACCACATCTTGGAATACCGAATAACCAGTAGTTGGATTAGGTAGCAATAAACCAAAGCCCAACGCAATCTTAATAAACACCATGGCCACGTTTTTATTGGGCCCCATAAAAGACCCTTCTTGCGCCGATTTAAACGCGATGGTGACAACTGAATAAGACAACCAGAGCCCGGCGACAATTAAAATACCTTGGTTAAAGATATAAAACATCTTCCCAAGCATTTGCCCGGTCGTGCCATGCAAGACACCACCAACGGTGCCAAAAATCTGTGCTAAATAAGCAATCGAAACGTCAGTGTGATTAGTCACTGCCGCTGCCGTCGTACTAGCGATATTCGTGTCAGCGAATGCGACGCCGCCCACTAGTAATAAGACTACCCCTGAAAAAACACGAGCGAATAATTTTCCCATTTTATTTAGACCTCTTGAATGTGCCATCAAACCATTGACCGAATGTACAACCTAGTCGACGCTGTTTAATTTGAAAGATATTGAAGTGTTCGCGATAAGCGTACACCAACGCTAATAAAGAAATCATTAATGTAACGATGCCGGGTAAATAAAAGTGATGCATCACCAAATAAATCATATAAGCAAATGCCAAAAGAGCCGCGAATAAACAAAAAATAATGACATACTTACCTTGCTGAACCCGCTTCTGCAGATCCGCCTCTGTCAGATTCAAGCGGGCTTTTGCCGCCTCAAAACTTTCTGGTTTAACTTTTTTAGATTCTTGCTTGAACAAGCTTGTGAATAAATGACCAATAACACGACCATTATCTTTAATATGGTCAACCCCCACCCAACGCTTAGGATTAAATCCCGCGGTGAAACTCTTCTTAATAACTTTTTTAACACCCATGAATTGTGCTCTCTATATAGTGATTTAAGGCTATAAACTCGACTCCAGGGCAGAGCCATAATTAAACCCATCCTACCACCCCCACCTTAAGGCAACATTAAGAAACCCAAAATTCCCAGGACGCACCTGCTAATTGTACCAAAGCCCCACTTAACCCCTTGATTTTTAAAAAGCGCAAGTCTAGGTCGGTCTGGCTGGCGTCTCATTTAAACCATCGACCAAACCGAGAGCAGCTTTCACCAGCCAACCAATGTTAAAGCAAAAGCTTACAAGACTTTATGAATGACGATGCTATACTCCGGCGTGATTTTTATTTTTAGATGATGAACATCATTAGGACAATTAAAAAAGGAAAGGAGCGAAAAATGGGTGCTGGAAATTTTGATATACAAGACTTCGGACATCAAGCAACAAAGGCAGTACAAAGTGAAAACTCAGGCTTTGCCGCCAGTTCTATGAACGATGAATTTAACCCCGCGAAAGTTAAAACTCGCTTTTCTAAAAAAAGCGCATTCAATGGATTCCGCGATCCTATAACAGCATTGATAGGCCTAGATGTTACCGCCTCTATGGGGGACATTCCTAAGTCTTTATTAACAGGTAAACTAGGCAATTTAATGGTTGATTTACAAAAGACCTTCAACCAACCCAATGAAAACTTACAAATTTCTTTTGCCGGCATAGGCGATGCCAAGACTGACGATGCACCTTTGCAAGTCACACACTTTGAATCTGATAATCGTTTTGCCCAGCAACTACCAAAAATTTGGTTAGAAGGCGGCGGTGGTGGCAATGGTGGCGAGAGCTACAACCTCTTATGGTGGTATGCCGCAAACAAAACCCACTTAAATTATGTAGAAACCGATAAGCGCAAAGGCATTTTAATCACGATCGGGGATGACAAAACACACCCAGGACTAACGTCACATGAAATTGGAACGTGGTTAGACCCCGATTATTCTGGTGGCAATATTTCTAATAAGATTCTAATTGAAGCTGCACAAGAACAATTCGAAACCTATCATATCATCATCACCGATGGTGATGCCTTTGAGCATAGCCATATCAGCCATTGGGAAGGATTATTAGGCCATGAAAACGTTGTGCAATCCAAAAGTGACAATGTGCATAATGCCATTGCGGACATTATTAAAAGACATCGCCCCCCGCAGAAAAATGCTAATGAAAACTCCAGCCCCGAGCAATGGCGAATAAAAAATATTCAAAATTTTAGCGATTCACAATGGTTAGAAGTTTTAAGCTATACCGTTTGCCCTTTAACCCGTCAATTTATGACCAATCCTGTTGTTTGGGGTGAGCACAAAAAAGCTTATGAAAAAGGTGATGTGGTGCAATACGTAAAAGACAATCAACTTGATCCGATTACTCAGAATAAGTTGAAACCATCAGAGTTCTTTCCAACACCCAATCTTAACATTAAGCAATTGTGTTCAGACTACCAAGAGTTTTTTAATCAGCTACCTGAGAAACGGCAGCAATCACTGATTGAACAGGCATTAAGCCATTCACCGCAAATGGAACGCAAAAACCAAAACCAAAACCAAAACCAAAATCTTAATCCCAATCCCAACCTTAATGTCTTATTCCAACCTAAAAAATCTGAAAAAGAGGTTGACATTAATTCTGTTGAAAAACTTTTGGAGTGCCCGCTTACTTTAGAGGTTATGAAAGATCCTTATACCCTTGTTGAAACAGGGCGAACCTTTGAAAAAAGCGCCATAGATGAATGGCTAAAAAATCATAACACTGACCCTATCAGCAATCAAGTATTACACAACAAAACCTTAATACCTAACCGCTCCCTAAAAGATTTGTGCGACAAATATCATGAGGAGCAATCCAAAAACGCTATGTCTGTTAGTAAATAAATAGCATGCAAACTGCTGCTGTTATAGGAGCAAATTTCGGTGACGAGGGCAAAGGCCTCGTCACCGATTACCTTGCTAAACAAGCACAAACACCGGCTCTGGTTGTGCGCTTTAATGGCGGCGCACAAGCAGGCCACACCGTACAAACACCTGAAAAAATTAGACACGTCTTTAGTCATTTTGGCAGCGGCACACTAGCCGGCGCTGCCACCTACTTGAGTAGCCACTTTATTACCAACCCAGTCTTGTTCAAAAAAGAATTAGACAAATTACAAGCAAACGGCTGTTTTCCTAGAGTCACCGTTCACCCAGATGCAATAGTCACAACACCTTATGACATGTATGTTAATCAAGTGTTAGAAACTTCTCGTGGCAAACAACGTCATGGCAGCTGTGGAGTTGGCATACATGAAACGATTATTAGAAGCCAAACAACACCGTTTAAATTGCTGGTCAAAGATATCGCCGACCCGGATAAAATGAAACAACAACTCTTGGCAATACGTGATCACTGGATTCAAAGTAGATTTCGTCAGCTTTTTAATCGCAGCTTATCGAGTGACGAAGAGTCACTGGTCTTTTCCGACAATATTTTTAAATACTTCATCGAAAATCTAACTACC
>CAYXLV010000014.1:0-14610 GCA_964465995.1 uncultured Coxiellaceae bacterium
GCATAATCAAATGAGCAGGTTTGAAATAAAATCGCTGCTAGAATTGAGGCTTTTGATGCCTTACGTGCCGGCGTGGATTCGTAAAAATTTTTCTTACAAAAAAACAAAGAGCGCTCTAACTCCCATTCACGCCAGGCATGGTAAATTGTCATTGCAGGGTCTTTGCCGATGTTTTTTTGCGGATCCTTGGTGGATTGATTGCGTAATATCAAAGAAATTAGGGTTGGAATAGCGGCTTCAAGGTTGGCCCATGTGCAATTACCAGTTCGTTGTGGCGGCACCATGATTTCATCAATTTGTTGCAAGCCTAATTCTTTAGGCAGTACTTTGTGAAAGACATGCATGGGTTGTTTTTTATAAATTAATTCACAAATTAAATCATTGGATAAACGCGAAGGACGATTCATATAGTAAATAGGCACATTATCACGCACGACTTGCTCGTATTCCGCTCGATCACACATCGCTAAAAAATTGCCGCAACGCACCATCGTCATTGCATGGCCTTCTTGAGTGACTGGAATAATCAACGGATCATTGTTGAGTAAGCGATTAATTTCTGGGCGATGCTCTTCGTACTTAGTTAAATATTGCTGATACTTAACCAAACCACGCGTAATATCCAACGCCTCAATTACAGCACCAAGCTCATCAAACATCGGGCGCATTGGACGTGCTGCAAAATTATTTTTATAATCCTGCAGTGAGTAGCGAATTAAATCGACCGTAGACTCCAAGTAAAAACCTTCGAAATCCACCTCAATAAATTTACCTTTGGTATCGACAATATCCACTCGGCCAAGCAGTTCAAACATGTGGCCTAATAATTTGGTATTGATAAAGTCCCAGGCAAAACTCAAGCTCGCGCCGTATTGGACTAATAATTCTTTGATGTCGGTATAACCACGTAATAACGCTTTGACAATCACCGGTTCGCTGGCGCTGGAATAACGGTTAACATCTGCACCGTGGTCTAAGAGTAATTGGCAAATTTCAAGGTTGTTATTATCGACGGCCCAATGCAGTGGCACACGACCAGTCAGGTCTTCACGATTGGTATCGGCGCCAGTTTTGGCGAGGACTAGTTTGAATTTCTCAAGGTCGTTAACAATGCATGTTTCAATCAGTGGCGTGTAACCATACTGATCAACAAAGTTAACATGTTCAATGGTATTTAAAACTTGCGAAACGGTGGATGCATCACCATGGATAATTGCATCGGCTATAGTGATCATCCACGTTTCGATCTAGATTATTTAGCAGCAGGCGTTGGTAATGGCGCTGATGCTGCTAAAGCCGCTTGCTTTTGCGCTGCATAAGTTGGGTTATGTGCAGGTGCATTTTCAGGACGGCTAGCATTTTCACGAGAGTTTTCGTTTTTATCGGCTGCTTCACTAACGTTTTTAGGATTCACGCTGGCAGCGACGGATTGATTAATGATGGGATGCGGTTGGACACTATTATCAAAGCCGTGGCCTTGTTGTTTTTTATCAACGGGTGCGGCTTGACGACCTTCTAAACCACCGAACTTGACATGGCCTTCACGCTCTTCTGGACGACGGCTATCAAATTCAGTTTCAACGAAATTGTTAGGGATACCACTCATGATGTTCTTCCTCTTCTTCAATCGGTTAGCATTGCAAGCATTCTAACATCGAAAGCTTAAAAAAATCTTAAACGTGTTGGCAGTTTATTCATTTTTTATTGATTTGAAAAGTATGAATATGACATATGTAATTCATTGTTTTATATTGTTTTTTTGGATCGATGTTTTGTGCAAAATCTACGCAAAAACAACTTAAGGCAAAGAAAGTGTCGTTAATATACATAATGAACAGTTATGGCTTGGCTTGGCATCATATCATCTCAAATTAACACCAAAACAGCTTGATTAAAGATAACTCAAATGCTAAAAACCGGTAGAATTTTAGCTGGAGCAACACTATATGTATAATCGCAAACCCGAGGCGCCTCAACCTCCTTTCAAAGACCCAATTAACTCCCAACCACTGACTGATCCTGTTTATTTTTTTGCCAATCTTAACAATCTAATCATCAAACCTATCATTATTAATCGATCGTTAATTGAAGATATCGTTAATAGCGGCGCATTGGCTCGCTTTGGCATTACAGCAAAAAATCTTCGGGATTACCTAAAAGCAGCTCAATCCATCAACAGCATTAATACCTTGTGCAACAAGTACCATAACCGTCTCACACCAGAACAAATTCAGCAGATCAAAACAGAGGATCTTATCATCTACAAAGAACCAATCACTTATACTAACCCTACAGACCCATTATTGTTAATTGATGATGGCTGGACATATGATGCATCAAGCGCAAAAACATTAAAAAAATCGCCGATGACCAAACATACAATACCGGTTTCAGGGTATCCGTTGTTCTATAAAGACAGTGCACTTGCATTATTATTGCAGTCTGTTCGCGTGCATTCTGGGCAAACACCTATTGATCTACAAGCACTCTATCAAAACCACGACTTAAGCTTAACGCCCGCAGCATCCCTTTCTGCACAAGCAGCGCAGCCTATTTTCACGCTAGCACCACGTTTTTTAATGCCGCTTTGCACTATTAATTCTTTTATGGAACTAGCTCCCTATATTGACCAGTACGGTCATATTTTTTCGCCGCTAACCAGCAGCCTTTTCTTTGGTAATATGTTTTATCAAATTTTTCGAAATAATTATTATCTTTTCACGAATCATGCCAAAGAACTCAATGAAAAATTTTTCTTAAATGAAGTGCGGTATTATAAGTTGCTAGTTGGTACCGGCATCTTTTTAGATGCATTTAAGGGCTACTTCGGTGCTAAAGCAAAAATCAATAGGGTTAACTCTCTTTTTGCCAAACACATCAATCTACAAAATAGTTATTCTGAACTCGATTTTATAAAAAAATGGTTAGCACCTCTAATTAGCATACTCTTTACCAGCAGGAAAGATTTTATAAATGGTTTTTATTTAGTGAATCCACAGCAGTATTTGGTTGATAAAATCAAACATCTGATTCAAATACCGGACCCAAAGTATTTATTTAACCCTAGTCGCTATTCTAAACTATTACCCTTGCTAAAAGCCGGTAGCTTTGTTTTGCTGATGCTGCCTTTGTTGAAACCATTCTTAGTCTATTACAGTGTGAATCTAAATCCGGAAAATAATGAACTTACATTTACCAGCAACCAAGGTCATTTTTCTGCAACTCTGACGGATGATAGTGGCATACATAGTGAACTTTACACTTATATCATCAATGCCTTTAATTTAGTTTACCAAACGGCACGTACTGCATTTATTCTACCAACAGCTATTCATGTCGCTAAAAACACGACTGACTTTTTATTCTCTCCTACCAAGCGTGAAAAAATACTGCATCATATGACAACAAAAAAAGCGCTGCATTTTACTAGCAAAATGGCGTATGCTTTTTTTGTTTTTTACTGCACACTCGAGCAATCTGGCTCGCTGTTTGCAGCGATATATAGCACCTTTTTTAGTTTTTGTGCGATATCATGCGTGGATACCATAGACGATCAACACCAAAATGATGATGTTTATGAAATTGATTTGGTGACTATTCTTGAAAAAACCAACAGTCCTTTATTGCAGCAAAAGCAACGTAATGCGGAATTATCTAAGGCTGTCGATGACGAATACCTTACGCCAAGTAACACTAATTGAGCGGCGCTTCTAATGTCATCCCGCGGCCACGACCGCGGGACCCATAAACATGCACTAGATTGCGCGATCGAGTCGCGCAATGACGTGTCACCTCGTCAACGAAAGCGACTTGCAGGTCATGTAATGATGCAGCACTTCAGATTATTCATCCCAAAGCGTATTCAATGTGTAACCATTCGCCGCTGAGGTAAAGAAATCACCATGCACAAAACGATGATGCTGGTCCAGTGCGTTAATTTGTTTGATGTCATCGGCACTAAGCTGCAAGGATTGCGAATTAAAATTTTCTTGGATGCGAGCTGAGTTCGCCGATTTTGGAATGGCAATGGTGCCGCGTTGTAAAGCCCAAGCTAATGATACCTGAGCAGGCGTCGCAGCATGTTGTTTTGCAATATCGATTATTGTAGGTGTTTCTAATAATACTGGCTGATTGGGATGCTGCCCTGATCCTAACGGTGAATAAGCTGTTAAACAAAGCTGATTCGCATTAGCAAAATCTAGCATTGCATTTTGTTGTAGCAATGGATGCATTTCTATTTGATTCATGACTGGCTGAATTTTACAGGTGCTTAATAAACTCTTTAACTTTTGCACACTAAAATTGGAAACACCGAGCTGGCGTACCAAACCATCGGCGGTTAATGTTTCCATCGCTTGCCAAGTTTGTGCCAGTGGTATCTCCGTTAGCGGTACATAATCAGCATCCGTCTCTGGCATTAACACATTGGATTTAAATTCAATCGGCCAGTGCATTAAATAAAGATCCAAATAATCACAACCTAATCGTTTAATCGATTCGACACAGGCTTTTTTAACATCAACTACTGCGTGGTGACTGTTCCAAAGCTTTGAGGTAATAAATAATTCTTCTCGCTTGACGACACCTTTTGCAAACGCCTCCGCCAACGCTTCCCCAATCACTGCTTCATTACCATAAATCCATGCGCAATCAATATGGCGATAACCAATCTGAATCGCCTCTAAAATAGCTGCTTTTGCTAAATTGGGTGCCAACTGCCAGGTACCAAAACCCAACTGTGGAATATCAACACCCGTGGCAAGTTTAATCGTTTTATTTTGCATAGATTTTCCTTATTACACTTCAAAAGCAACACAAATTGAATTAATAATTCTGGTTAAATTAGGATGCGACGCTTCAAATTCACGCACAGCATTTTTTAAATTGGCGAGTGCTTCAGTGGATTGAGTGTCGTCTTGTTCTGCGTGAGAGGCAGCAATTTTTTCAGCTTGCTCTGCGATATGATGGGCTTGTGATTTTTTAGTTTTTTCAAGTTCGGTTAATTCAGCGCGCAATTCAGCGGCCAGTTTTTCAAGCTCTTGCTTATGCGTCTTAGAAAGATGCCCTGATTCAGCAATGGCTTTTTCAATTTTGTCGAGTGTATTTTTTAGCATAAATCATATCCCTAATAATTTTAAAAATCCTTTGTGTGCGCTTAAAGGTATTCCACACTAACAATTTCATAATCCGCATCACCTTGCGGTGTTTTGACGGTAATCTCATCGTCAACTGATTTACCAATCATCGCGCGGGCAATTGGTGAGGTCACCGAAATTTTAGCCAACTTCACATCCGCCTCATCTTCACCCACAATTTGATAGGTCACTTCAGCGGCTTTTTCCACACAAAACAATGTAACCGTCGCACCAAAAATCACCTTGCCATTATTTGGCATCGTGCTGACATCAATAATCGTGGCATGGGATAACTTGGCTTCAATTTCGTGGATTCTACCTTCGATAAAACTTTGTTGTTCTTTCGCAGCATGGTATTCCGCATTTTCTTTTAAATCACCATGTGCTCTGGCTTCGGCGATCGCCTTAATGATTCGGGGACGTTCTTCACTTTTTAAACGTTCTAACTCTGCTCTTAACTGATCACTTCCGTGTTTGGTCATCGGAAAATTATTCATATTATCAACCTCTTAAAAATGCAACTCAATGCCTCGCCAATTGCTTTCAAAAGCGAGAATCATTATTAAAATCAATAAATTACATATAATTGCGCGCAATTATACTAGAAATTTATTGTTGTGAACACAGAAGAAAGCCACTCTGACCTGACTCAAAATGGCGCAATCGCCTAACTCAAGCGATGGCTTACAAAGCATACAAAGCCTGTAGCTTATAAACTTCCCCAACAGTCTCTTTTTCCATCGCCATACAGGCGGCAATACCACCGGCTAAGGTGGTGGTGTAACAAACTTTGTGCTGGACTGCGCTGCTGCGAATAGTGTGGGAATCGGCAATGGCTTTTTCGCCAACGGTAGTGTTGATAATAAAATCGATTTCATCGTTTTTAATCATATCAACGATATGCGGACGGCCCTCTTCCACTTTGTTGACATGGGTGCATGGAATGCCGGCGGCTTGAAGTACTTTAATCGTGCCAGTGGTTGAGACAATCTCAAAACCAAGTTTAATTAAGCGCTGAGCGACCAGTATTAATTTTGGTTTATCTGCATCACGTACGCTTAAAAATGCGCGGCCTTGTTTGGGAATATCTTGATCGCCACCCATTTGGCTTTTGGCAAACGCTTCGCCAAATTCATTAGCAATCCCCATCACTTCACCGGTCGAACGCATTTCAGGTCCTAAGATTGGATCTACACCAGGGAATTTATTAAAAGGGAAAATGGCTTTTTTCACTGCATAATAAGGTGGAATACGTTCTTTTGTATGACCTTGTTCTTGTAAGCTGACACCGACCATACATTTGGCAGCAATTTTAGCGAGCGAAACACCGGTGGCTTTTGCTAAAAATGGCACTGTGCGCGATGCGCGTGGATTGACTTCTAGCACATAAATTTCATCACCTTGAATTGCAAATTGTGCATTGACTAAACCTACCACACCCAGCTCCATCGCCATTTTGCGAATTTGATCACGCAATGCGTCTTGAATTTTTGGACTTAAACTATGCGGTGGAAAAGTGCATGAAGAATCGCCCGAGTGCACGCCGGCTTGTTCGATATGCTCAAGAATTCCGCCAATTAATACCGTTTCACCATCGCAAACCGCATCGATATCCACTTCCATAGCATCATCTAAAAAATGATCGAGTAATAACGGCGCATCCGGTGACACCATTTCTGTTTCATTCATATAACGCGATAATTCTGATTCATGAAAAACGACTTGCATCGCACGACCACCTAACACATACGAGGGACGCACCACTAACGGATAAGCAAACACTTTTGCTAAACGTAAACCTTCTTCAATACTGCGCACAGTGCCATTCGGCGGCTGTTGTAAATCGAGTTTTTGTAACACTTTTTGAAAACGTTCGCGATCTTCAGCGCGATCAATTGCATCGGGTGATGTCCCAATAATTTTCACACCATTGGCTTCTAAAGCGCGCGCTAATTTTAAAGGTGTTTGACCACCGTATTGCACAATCACGCCTTTAGGCTGCTCAAGTGCAACAACTTCTAAGACATCCTCTAAAGTTAATGGTTCGAAATACAAACGATCAGAAATATTGTAATCCGTAGATACCGTTTCAGGATTGCAATTTACCATAATCGTTTCATAGCCGAGCTCACGCATAGCAAGCGCCGCATGCACACAGCAATAATCAAATTCAATACCTTGACCAATACGATTAGGTCCGCCACCAAGCACCATGATTTTTTCTCGGTCAGATGGCTGTGCTTCATTTTCTTCTTCGTAGGTTGAATAGAGATAAGCGGTGTCGGTTGAGAATTCAGCCGCACAAGTATCGACGCGTTTATAGACGGGACGAATGCCATGCTCATGTCGATAATCGCGAATATCTTTTTCAGCAATTTTTAGCAGCTGCGCTAAGCGTTTATCTGAAAAGCCTTTGCGTTTGATAAATAGTAAATCGTCTTTATCCAACTCCGTTAATTTTGCCGCCGCAAGCGTTTTTTCGATATCAATTAATTCTTGCAGCTGAATTAAATACCACGGATCTATCATCGTTAGCTGCTGCACCTGGTCTAGGCTAAATCCAAATCGAAACGCATCAGCGATATACCACAAGCGATCAGGACCTGCGATACGCAGCTCGCTGATCAGTTTTTCTTTAATATCTTCTTCACGCTGCTCTTCGTTGTCGATATTGATTTTTGGATTTAAACCATCGACGCCAATTTCCAAACCGCGTAAGGCCTTTTGCAAGGATTCTTGAAAATTGCGACCCATTGCCATGACTTCACCAACTGATTTCATTTGCGTGGTTAAGCGGGCAACGGCTTGGGGAAATTTATTGAAGTTAAAGCGTGGAATTTTGGTGACGACATAATCGATACTCGGTTCAAAAGAAGCTGGGGTTTGATCACCGGTGATATCATTGCGCAGTTCATCTAAGGTATAACCCACCGCTAATTTGGCAGCGACTTTAGCAATCGGGAAGCCTGTGGCTTTTGAAGCTAAGGCGGAAGAACGTGATACCCGCGGATTCATTTCAATCACCATAACGCGGCCATTTTTAGGACTCACAGCAAACTGCACATTGGAGCCACCCGTTTCTACGCCAATTTCACGCAAGACTGCCAATGAAGCATCACGCAGTCGTTGGTATTCTTTATCAGTTAAGGTTTGTGCCGGCGCAACGGTAATTGAGTCACCGGTGTGAATCCCCATGGGGTCTATGTTTTCAATGGTGCAAACGATAATGCAATTATCATTTTTATCGCGCACAACTTCCATTTCATATTCTTTCCAGCCAATAATGGATTCATCAATCAACAACTCATTGGTCGGTGAGAGCTCCAAACCGCGCAAACAAATATCTTGAAACTCATCACGGTTATAGGCGATACCGCCCCCGGAACCGCCTAAAGTAAATGAAGGTCGAATAATAGCTGGAAATCCAACTTCATCTAATACTTTCCAAGCATCATCCATGCTATGTGCTAAGCCCGAGCGTGGTGTCTCCAAACCAATTTTAGCCATGGCTTCACGAAACAATTGACGGTCTTCGGCTTTATCAATCGCTTCAGTGGATGCACCAATTAATTGCACATTGAATTTTTCTAAAATACCTTCACGCGCTAAATCAAGCGCACAATTCAATGCAGTTTGGCCACCCATGGTAGGCAATACTGCATCGGGTTTTTCTTTTTCAATAATTTTAGCAACCGCTTGCCAAGTGATCGGCTCGATATACGTTGCATCGGCAGTATCCGGATCGGTCATGATGGTTGCGGGATTAGAATTCACTAAGACCACACGATAACCTTCTTCACGTAATGCCAAACAAGCTTGGGTACCGGAGTAATCAAATTCACAGGCTTGGCCAATAATAATAGGGCCTGCGCCAATAATAAGGATGGTCTTGATGTCAGTTCGTTTTGGCATAATGCAACTTATCCCGTGGTTTTTTTAACTCTCAATTTTTGCGTGCACTGTTTGCTGTTGCGCTTGCATCATTTCAACAAACTGCTTGAACACCTGTGCCATGTCATGCGGTCCAGGGCTGGCTTCTGGGTGGCCTTGCAATGCAAATGCTGGTTTGTCGCGATGCGCAATGCCTTGCAAAGTGCCATCAAATAATGAACGGTGCGTCACTTGCAGATCACTTGGCAAACTGCTGTCGTCAACGGCGAAACTGTGATTTTGACTGGTAATAAAAACTTGTTTGCTGTGGATATTTTCAACGGGATGGTTAGCGCCATGATGGCCGAATTTCATTTTGATGGTTTTTGCACCGCACGCGAGTGCTAATAATTGAAAGCCTAAACAAATGCCAAACAAAGGCATGTTATTTTTTAATAAGTGTTGAATGTTGTTGATCGCATAATCACAAGCGGCTGGATCACCCGGACCATTCGATAGAAAAACACCGTCTGGTTTAAGCGCTAGTACATCAGCGGCTGGTGTTTGCGCGGGCACCACGGTTAAACGGCACGCTTGATCGGCGAGTAAACGTAAAATGTTTTGCTTAACCCCAAAGTCATAAACTACAACGTGATAATCTGCAGCACTGGGTTGGCTAGCATTGTTATCGAGAGACACCACTCCTTCATTCCAAGTAATAGGTTCGGTGGTGCAAACTTGTTTCGCTAAGTCTTTGCCTTGCAAACCTGGATACGCTTTTGCTTTTTGAATAACGGTTTCTGCAGCAACATCACCTGTCATGATGCAACCATGCTGCGCACCTTGATCTCTTAAAATTCGTGTTAAACGACGCGTGTCAATCTCGGCAATGGCGACGATATTGTGACGGATTAAATAGTCTTCTAGAGATTCGGTAGCACGCCAATTGCTAACGATTGGCGATAGTTCGCGGATAATAAGGCCAGCTGCAAAGATACGATTTGATTCTTGATCGATTGGGTTAACACCAGTGTTTCCAATATGCGGATAAGTTAAAGTGACAATTTGTTCGGCATAAGATGGGTCAGTTAAAATTTCTTGGTAGCCTGTCATCGCAGTATTGAATACCACTTCACCAACTGTTTCGCCCTCTGCACCAATGGCAACGCCACTAAACACACTCCCATCAGCTAAAGCCAAGATAGCTTTGCGGCGCGTACGAAACTGACTAGTGATACCCATAGATAAACTCACCCCACGCTGTAGATAAACGAGCTAAGGATACGCGATTTCAAACGCAAAGAAAAGAATTGAAAAGCCGCTGCTCGGTGTTGAAAATAATGCTATTTTGTTTAGAAAAAGTCACTAATATCATTGTGTTATCAAATATCATCGCACAAGGAATCGCATTTGGCTTGCGCCGTGATCGACAAATGATTATTCTGGCGCCACGACTCCCTTGATGAATTTATAGAACTGGCAGGCAGCGTGGAATTCAATAAGCTAAAAAATCGTGCGTTAAGTGTTTTTGGTTTGGTCATGATCAATGTGATCGCGATTGATAGTTTGCGCAACTTACCCACCAATGCGAAAACCGGCTTTGCGGTTGCCTTTTATTATTTGGTTGTCGGTTTGTTATTTATGCTGCCCTGTGTATTGGTTACCGCTGAGCTGGCAACGAATTACCCAAAAACCGGAGGCACCTATGTCTGGGTGCGTGAAGCCTTTGGCAGAAAGTGGGGATTCCTTAATATATGGTTGCAGTGGATTTACAATGTGGTTTGGTATCCGCTGATTCTTTCTTTTATTGCAGTGAATATTGCGTATCTTTTTAGCCCAAACCTGGCATCAAATAAAACCTATTTAATTAGCATGATTATTGGCATGTTTGCTTTTGCGACGCTGGTGAATGGGTTTGGTATGAAAACGTCCAGTATGGTTAGCGCGCTAAGTGCAATTGTGGGGACGATTGTTCCAATGTTACTGATTATTGGCCTTGGACTGAGTTGGCTGATCGCACACAAACCACTGGCGATTACACCGACTTGGCATGATTTTTTTCCGCATATTGGCAAGCTGAATAATTTAGCTTTTATTGTGATTGTGATTTTTAGTTTGATGGGTTTGGAGATGTCGGCGGTGCATGCGGGAGATGTAAAAAATCCGCAGCGAGATTATCCACGCGCTTTATTAATTTCTTCGGTGATTATTTTAGTGACGATGATTTTAGCGTCAGTAGCGATTGCATTGGTGGTTCCGCAAACTGATCTGAATATTATCAGTGGTATTGACCAAGCGGGCGCCACATTTTTAAACGCTTTCCATTTGCATTGGTTATTTCCAATTTTAATTGTGTTGATTATTTTAGGTGGTTTTGGCGGCATGTCGGCTTGGGTGATCGGGCCGACGAAAGGCTTGATGATTGCTGCAGATGACCACTGTTTACCGGCGATGTTTCGCAAGCGTAATCGTCGCGGTGTGCCAGTTGTGATTTTAATCGCGCAGTTAGTGATTGTGATTGGCTTATGCAGTTTAATTAATTTTGTGCAATATATTAGTACGTCTTATTGGATTTTAAGTGATTTGACCGCACAGTTAGCATTGTTGTTTTATGTTTTATTATTTGCGGCGGCGATTAAGCTGCGTTACAAAAATGGCACCAAAGCCAATACATTTCGCATTCCTGGTGGACGTGTTGGAATTTGGGTGGTTGGATTAATGGGTATTGGCACTTGTCTTGGCGCGATTGGGTTGGGGTTTTTGCCGCCTAGTGGGGTGAAGATTATTGATGTGAGTCGTTATGAAATTATTTTGGTGGTGGGGATTGTTTTATTGACGTTGCCGCCATTTGTTTTTTTTCGGGTTCAAAATAAGTAGTTATTATTGGTTGCCATCGTCATTGCGGGAACCGCAAGGTATCGTCATTGCGCGACTCGATCGCGCAATCCATGAAATACTCATAAACTTTATTGAGTGAATTGAGACTCGGATTCTGTTGCTAAATCAGGTGCCTTTTCTTTAGATTCTAGTGGCAGAAAAAAGCGATTAACATTCTCTTTGAATTTTTTAGCGGACTCTTCAAATTTAGATTTATGAAGTTCAAGGCCTGTACTTTTGCAAAAATTGAGAACCTGATCATAATTTAGCTTTGTAAGATCTATAGATTGAGTTGCTTGATCTAAGCTTGTATCCTGGCTGCTTGTTAAGCTGTTCTTTGCAAGCAGGTGACTTTTTTCATCAGGCACTTGCTCAATTTTAATAACAGTTTGATCCGATGATGTCAGAAGTTTCTGATAGTTTGAAACTTCTCTTAGTAAAGTTTCAATTGTTTCCTCAGCCTGCTGCTTCTTATCACTATCCTCAACCTGCTTCTTATCACTATCCTCAACCTGCTCCTTATCATTATCCTCTTCAAACAACACATAGTTATCTTTAATTTTTGCTTTCATTGTCTGCAGTAACTGCTGTTGCATCTCGAGAGTTGTTAGTAATTTTTTAATACTAGAGTTTGTCGGTGCCCAATCATGGGTTGCAGCTTTTGACTTCGTGCGCCGATTAACAAAGCTTAGATAAGGATGTCCAAATATGCTGGTAAGCACAGCTATTGGGCCGCCAATAATAAACAGTAATATTTCCAGGACTAACAGCATTACCAGCTCTAAAACTTTCCACAACCATGGTGTTCCAGGATTGCACACAGAAGAAATAATTTTATTCAGAACCTCATCCATAGCAAGGAGAGCATAGCCACCATTAGACTGGCATAGATCTGAAATATTAGTAGCGGGCCACAAAAACGCGAAAAAAAGCAGTGCACTTCCACTCAGAACCCAATCTATATTAGTATCACCGTAAACTATCAACATGACACCTGCCAATACCAATAAGCCGCCTAAAACAATTTGCATAAAGGAATTGGTAAGAGTGTTGAGTATGCGGTGAGCCCCAATAGAGTTATCACCGGACTGATTAAGCCAACCTCGCAATATTGGAACGGTAATAGGGCTACGAAGAAATATAAATCTATCCAAATCTTTTATTAAATTCTGTGTTTCAATTTGGATTTTTTGCAATAAAGGGTCTGCTTGCCTGCCCAATGCGTATATCGGAAGTTTTTTTAGTCTATTTTCATAGGAGTATTTTTCATTCTTCAGTGCCTCCTTAAAGAATTCATTGGTTCTCTTTAGGGAGCTAATATCTTTTTCATCAAGTAGTAATAGGATTTCTAAGAGAATGTCTGAGCCTTCAAAAAATATACCGTTGAATGACTTTGTGTATGAGTCTGTAGCTTCGTCCTCAAATTGGGTGGCAATGTCTAGGCTTGGCTTTTGTTTTTTCATTTTTTCCTCGGCATAGCTGTATTTCACTTAAGCTAGTCTATCAAGGTACTATTAAAAAAATCTTAAATGGAAAATATAAAACCATGTTCACTTTAGTCATAATTGCGTAATTGTACTTTTTATGGGTCCCGCGGTCGTGGCCGCGGGATGACATTAGAAGTATCGCGAGATGGCGGGCATTAGAAGCACCTCGGGATAGCGTGCGAAATAAATTTATTTGAAAAATTCCTTCACGGAATCAAACCAACTCTTTTCGCGTGGGCTGTGATTTTTGCCGTCTTTTTCTAGGAGTTCGTGGAACTCTTTTAGTTTGGTTTTTTGCTCGTCGGATAATTTTACCGGCGTCTCTACTGATACCTTGCAAAGTAAATCACCGATACTGCCACTGCGCAATGCTTTGACGCCTTTGCCGCGTAAGCGGAATGCTTTGCCAGTTTGCGTTTCTGGTGGGATGGTGAGTTTAACGTTGCCATCTAGTGTTGGTACTTGAACGGAACCACCAAGAGCGGCGGTCACAAAACTGATTGGAATTTCAGCATGCAAATCATTGCCATGCCGGCTAAAAATTGGATGCGGTTTTACGCGTACTTGCACGTATAAATCACCGGCCGATGCACCGTGCATTCCTGCTTCACCTTCGCCAGCTAAACGAATGCGATCACCGGTATCAACACCTGCGGGGATTTTCACTGACAATGTTTTACGTTCTTGAACCCGACCTTGTCCATGACATGTAGAGCAAGGAAATTTAATCACTTGGCCTTGTCCACGACATACCGAACACGTTTGTTGAATAGCGATAAAACCATGTTGCATTTGCACATGACCGCTACCATGACAGGTGCCACAAGTGGTCGCACCCGAACCTTTTTTAGCGCCCGAACCATCACAAGTTCGACAACTTACCCAGGCAGGGACTTTGATTTCTTTAGCGGTGCCATGCACTGCTTCTTCAAGTGATAACACCATCTCATAACCAAGATCCGCACCACGTTCTGCTTGCTCGCGTTGGCGTCGTCCGCCGCCAAAAATATCGCCAAAAATATCACCAAAAATATCGCCCACATCTTGGAAGCCAGCGCCACCAAAACCATGGCCGCCGCCTGCAGCGCCTTCGACACCAGCGTGACCAAATTGATCATACGCCTGACGTTTGCGTTCATCGGATAATACTGAATAAGCTTCTTGCACTTCCTTAAACTTAGCACCCGCCGTTTCATCATCCGGATTGCGATCAGGATGATACTTCATTGCCATGCGTCGAT
>CAYXLV010000015.1:0-7825 GCA_964465995.1 uncultured Coxiellaceae bacterium
GATTATTTCAGTCTTATTATTAATCAGAGAATTAATTTCAAGGAGCGTAGCTTTGTCTGGATTATAGGCACAAAGTTTGCCAGATTCATTTAGTACAAGGATAAAACCCAAAAAATTTTCGGCCTGAACTACCTTTCCGATACCAGGATCCTGAAGCCAAGAGCACTTTTCCTGCAAAGCAAAATGAAACATTGCACCAGCCTCTGAAACTCCAATACTAACAGCACTACCATCAATAAATCGCGCAAATTTCACGCCTTGTTGCTTTAAATTATCGAGCTTAATAATCTCTTGATTACAGGCAGACAGGTTTTGATGAGAACCACTATAGTGCTCCTCGTTATTAAATTTGAGAATCCAGTCAGCAAAGTGATTATACATATGGATGCTTAAGTTTGAATAAAAAAACTGAAAACTATTTGCCGCAGAATAGTTTTTTGGCTCAGTAACATGCGCTAACCAAAAGCAAGTTAAGCGAAAGTTATCTCGATCTTTTTTATCAACCAAACTCATCAGGACACTTTTTATGAGATCTCCTGGGAGATCACCGAAACCACCTGCTACTTCCTGTGACTGGGATTTCCTATCTTCACGCAGAACAAGGAAAAAACCTGCTACCAAATCAATCGCATCATTTAAAACTTTTTTTTCTAAAACATCCGTAGTGAGTATAATCTGTTTTTGCAAGCACTTGGTTTTTTTGATTAGCAACCTTGCAGCAGCATTAATTTCTTCTGGAGAATAGTTTTTTTCTGGAGATATCGGTTCAAAATATTTAGTAGCGCATTCAGCAACTTCAGATAAAGCATTTACTAATTTTTCTTTACTACCCCAGTTTGAGTTATTGGCTAATTCTCTATAGCTCTTTAGTTGAGAACTCCAGTCATTATATGTTTTCATACCACCTCACTTTTTATCGAAAGCTTTAATTGCCCGTTAAGGAACTGTGCTTTAATCTAATAACTTTGAGTAGATTCTATAGCAGCACACCAAAATTACAACCTCAAGCAGATCAAGCTCTGTGCTACACTATGGATATACTAATGATAAGGACCCTCCCAATGAAAAAACTCTACAGCAGCTCTAATCGTATTTTTTTAGAGATTCTAGAAGCCAAACTAAAAGCCGATGGCATTAATTGTTTTATCAAAAATCAATTCCCACCCGCTGCCGGCGAAGTTCCTCCCGCCGTTGCATGGCCCGAAATTTGGGTCGACAGTAATCATTTCGAAAATGCAAAGTCTATATTAACCACCGAACTAGAAACAGAAAGCGCACCCCATCCACCATGGCAATGCCCACAATGCAAAGAAGAAGTTGAAGGGCAGTTTAATATTTGTTGGAACTGCAGCCATGTGCGTGAAAAGCAGCCTAACTAACTACCCTATCTATCGAAGCTTAAATACAAAGCATAAGCTGGCTATTTCTTTGCAGAGAACTCATTTGCCATGTAAGTAAAAGAAAAATATTAAGATTTGCTGGAACAAGCCTAGATGACGTTATGATTAATACATCTTAAAAATAACCGCAACACCCAAAGCAATTAACACCAAACCAATTAACTTACTCACAAGCAACTGCACTTTAGCAATGCTTGACTTAATTGGTTGATAGGTTAAGCAATAAGCTAAAAAAACAAACCAACCGGTCGTAATTAAAGCGATTTCAAATGCAAAAATAATTTGAATATAAATTGGCGTATGCGGTCTTACCACCATTGTAAAAATAGACAACATAAACAAAGTACATTTTGGGTTTAATGCATTGGTAAAAAAACCATTCCTTAAAGCTTGCCAAGCGCCATGCTGATTCATTACTCTGACTGAATTGGTTGATAGCTTGGATTGATTAGCTAACAAGCTTTTAGTGCCAAGAAAAATTAAATACGCCGCACCCAGATATTTAACAATAGTAAATGCAATCATTGAGTGCGCAATAATTAATGCCAAGCCTAGTATGCAATAAGTCGAATGCAATAAAATACCTAAGCCAATGCCAAACGATGTCACTATGGCACTGCGGCGGTGATAAGTGAGTGCGTTTCTAGCAACAATAGCAAAATCAGGGCCCGGCGATATGGCAGCCAGTAATGCGACAACACCAATAGCATAAAACTGCATCATACGTTATGACTCAACTGCAAAAGGTAGCGCATGATGCGGTTGTGCCAGTGCAAATTCGCGCAAACCTTGATTGCGCAAATCACAAGCAGGACATTGTTGACAGCCAAGTTTTGGCAAACCGTTGTAGCATGTCACGGTATGTTCAAGTAAATAATTTAATACACCCAATTGGTTTGCAAGCTCAAGGGTTGCCTGCTTAGTCATGTGCACGACTGGGGTGATAATTTGAAAGTTTGGATTATTTAAATCAATTTGCAAAATGGTTTGCAGCTTATCGATGTAATCGCGGTTGCAGTCGCGGTAACCAGAGTTAGCCGACTCCACCTCAATCACACCCATATATAAGGTATTGGCCTGCAAGCAGTCTGCATAAATCGCGGCTAAACGTGCCATCAAGCCATTGCGACCAGTCACCAAGGTGCTCGGCGGTTTGTCGCCCTGCTGTGGTGTGATATTGAGCGAGCGGTCGATTAAGGCGCTCTGGGTAATCTTACGCAGGCAATCCACCTCGAGGACGTCATGCTCAATTTGCCAGTCTTGGCAGATTTTTTTGGCTGCAGCCAGCTCAGCCTGGTGGCGCTGGCCGTAATCAATGGTCAGGCTCAAAATGGCCTCTGGGGGATGATTTTGCCTGGCGACGGCCAGGCAGATGGAAGAATCCATGCCACCTGAGTGGAGGACAATGGCTTGTTTTGTGGGTGCCGCTATGCTCATATGGCCACCACGTCTTCGCATAGGCGCGTTTCTAATGCATCACTGTCTTTAGCAAAACGGCGAATACCGTCGGCTAGTTTTTCAGTGGCCATGGCATCTTCATTTAGCATCCAGCGAAATTGATTTTCATCCAAATCCAATTTGGCAGAATCGCTTGGGGTGCTTGGCGATAACTGACGTGGCAGCTCGCCATTGTCAGCTTGCAAGGCTGCTAATAAATCAGGGCTAATGGTTAAGTAATCGCAACCGGCTAGTGCTTCGATTTGTGCGGTGTGCCGAAAGCTGGCGCCCATCACAATTGTGTCGTAATGATAATGTTTATAGTAGTTATAAATTTTGGCGACCGATAAGACACCGGGATCTTCGTGGGCTTTGAAATCACTGCCGCTTTGCTGCTTATACCAATCATAAATGCGACCCACAAATGGTGAAATTAAAGTGACACCCACATCAGCACATTTAACCGCTTGTGCAAAATTAAATAGTAATGTCATGTTACAGCGAATGCCCTGCTTTTCTAGGATTTCAGCCGCTTGGATGCCTTCCCAGGTTGATGCAATTTTAATTAAAATACGTTCTTTGCTAATGCCTTCTTGCGCGTATAATTCAATAATCTGTTTAGCCGCAGCAATTGTTGCATTCGTATCAAAAGATAAACGTGCATCCACTTCTGTGGAAACACGTCCTGGAATAATCTGCAAAATTTCTCGGCCAAAGTTAACCATTAATTTTTTAATCGCTAATTCAATTTGTGCTGCACTGTTATCGAGTTTGCTTTTGGCAAACTGTAATGCATCGTCGACTAAGTGACGGTACTGCGGCATGCTGGCGGCTTTTAATAATAAACTGGGGTTGGTGGTAGCATCTTGAGGTTGGAATTGTTGGATAGAATCGATATCACCCGTGTCAGCAACGACGACGGTGTATTGTTTTAATTGGTCCAGTTTATTCATGGTATACGCACCTCCGGTAAGTTGAAAGCCCGCATCATAACACAACCTGATCTTTATCTATAAGTAGTAAGCTGGTGTCATTATCTGACCTAATTTTTATCCACCAGTTTTATTTTTACTGTTAAACGTTATATTTCGTATGGAAAAATGGCTACATCCCTTACATTACACGCACACCGCAGCGGATATTGTTGGGCAACCTCTCACTAGCGTTCGTGGCTGTGATGTCAAGTATTGGCAAATGACTCTGAAAACACAGCCACGAACGCTAGTGAGAGGTTGCCCAATAATACAAGCTTCGGTTTTAAATTAATACGCACTGATTATATTGCAGGGCATTACCTTGTTGCTCGTATCTGCGCTGCTTTGATAATCTCATCAATCTCCTTCTCATCAATAGCTTCGCCATTTGCAGCATAGAGAAGAATTCCCTTTAAGACAGGCACTGGAAAAGTGCTCTCTATAGTTTTATCATTTCCTTTACCATCTTTTGGATTTAATACTGATGCAAAAGCATTCAACTTACGTCTGACTTTGAAGAAGTCCTCACTGGCAGTTTTAATATATTTTTTTAAGTTTTCAACGACTGACAGCTCATCTGGCAATATAACACTCTCGCTCACCATGCCTCCACCGAACCAACTCGGCGAAGTAATATAACCAGCCCCTTTAACTTCATTATATTCAGTCACTAAATTGCGTGTCTGGGTTTCGCTATCATAATCCACTGGAATACTGACTGATAAAGTGTTTGCGTATTTTGCAATTGCCAAAGCAATAGCTTCTTTGAGACGAGCTCGCGTTTCTTTCGGAAAATCGGCATATACATCATACTTATGTTTTAAAGCAGCTTGCATAGCTTCTGAAAATTTTTCATATTCATAAATTTTAGTTATTTCAACTTTTTCACCTTTAAGCAAAAAGCTTTTAGCCACAATTAAATTTAATATATCGTTAGCTGTATTCTTACGCCTTAGATCATGATACTGACTTTTGAAATCATCAAAAAAAGTGCCGGACGGCATAATGTGTTTCTCCAAAAATGATTGTTATCTTGCATATATAATCAAGCTTTTCCCATCGCAGCTATTATGCCACCCAAATATTAACAAAACCTTAACAACTGAAAAGCCTTTTATCAGCATTTTTGTGCACAACAAATAGCCTACGGCATAACCTACCTCACTGTTTTTAATATATAAACACACGGTAGATATAGCCAGTTATTCAACAACACCACAGCTGCTATAGTTAGACATAACAAAATTCTAGTGAGAACAGGTATGCAACGAGAGTATGTTGGTTTAAGCAAGATGAGTCAGTATTGGGGATGGATTTTAGGTTTAGGGATTTTCTTAATGGTCATGGGTATCACGGCTGTATGGTATGCCACAGTGGCAACGATCGCGGTGATGACGCTGTTTGGTATTTTATTGGTTGCCTCTGGTTTGGTGCAATTAATATTGGCCGCATTGGGTAAGCACTGGAAAGGCTTTGGCTTAAGTATTTTATTAGGTTTATTAAATTTAGTGGTGGGTAGTTGGATTATTATTCAACCACAAACAGCTGCCGTAGCCCTCACTTTAGTGATTGCAATCTTTTTAGTGGCTAGCGGGCTCTTTCGAATTATTCTCGCTATCATGGTACGCAAAGAAACCAGTATTGTTTGGATTTTTGCAGGCGGTTTAATTTCTTTAATTTTAGGTATTTTAATTTGGATGCATTGGCCCGATGCCAGCACTTGGATTATTGGCTTATATGTTGGGATTGATGTGTTTCTCAATGGCTGGGCGCTAATGAATTTATCCTTTGCGGCACGCTCGGCACGTCAGCTTGGCCATGGATCACAAATGTAAATTTAAAACACTGAAAATAATCTCTGCGAAAATAAGCACGATGATCACTACTTCCAAAAAGTGGGAGTGCTTATTTTCGAGATAGCTATTGAGCATATTATAAATTTCATTGAGCGTGTCAATTTGGCGATTAATACTATCAACACGTTGCCCAATATCCAAATAACTTTCTAGCATTAAGTAATCCGTTTCTAAGTTTGGATGCTGCCAAAAATATTTGGGTTGATAAGTGTAACTGACTTTTAAGTTCACCAAGCCTTTTGCCTCTAATATTTTGGCAATAATGGTTAATATTTCCTTACGTTTAAGACCAGGTTTCCCAGTCTTTGCAATACGCGATACCATCGGAGAATATTCCTCAACCAGACGCTCAATTTTATGTTCATACAGCCTTAATTTGATTGAGTTTGAAAAAGCGTATGATAACCCCAATTTCAGCTCAGGATCATCTTCATCAATTTGCATAATCTCAACGTTAAAATAATCGTGTGGTTTAATGCAAACCTTGTTGCCGATGACATAAATAAAACCATCCTCATGAATCTTTTTTAAAGGCTCAACATAAAATGGTCGTGCAACCTCCAAGCACTCTCGAACTCGCGCTTTTTTAACATTCCAGGTGACGATAGTGCCATTATTAAAATAAAAAATAGTTGCATCTTTCGTTTTATCAATCACCTGCAACACATCAAAATAGCGGGCGCAATGATAGCCCTTTGACTTCATCGTTCGTTCAAGACCGATTAAATTAATCCCTTGCGATACACAAAAACTAAGACATTGCATATATTTTCCTATCTAAAAAATAATTCTGAAAATGATCACAATATTTAAGGTCACCACTAACACACTAATCAAGCTCCTTAAATTTGCAAACCAGATGGGTGCGATTTGACGACGTACGAGCGCAAGATCAATTAACCACTGGATTAAAAACCCGGCTAGCAAACCTAGCCAAGTGCGAATTAAGTTTGGTGTAAAGTAGTATTGCAAGCCTAATAAAAACCACGCCCACAGTGCTGGAATAACACTCCAATAGAAGAGCATATTGTCTTCTGCCTGCATGGCAAAACCCCAATTAATTCCACCTAAAAAGCTTAAAATAATAGCTGCATAAAACATAATCATGGGTTGATAATTTAAAAAGGTTTTAGACGGTGAGATGACCAATGCGACAAATGGCATAATGCCGCCCACTGCTAAAAGTAATGGAATTTTTGGAATATCATTAACCCTCATTGACTATTCCCTTTGTTAACTGAGCGCCGAAAGGCAGTTGCTTGCTTTTTAATCGCTTCCAGTTTAGCCGGCGGTAGTTTTGCTAAATTCTTATAAGCAAATTGCAAACGACGGTTATCTGCCAATTCGTCTTGATGGCGCGCCAAAAAATCCCAATAGAGATAATTAAACGGGCATGCATTATCGCCGATTTTTTCTTTCATATTAAATTCGCACTCTTTACAAAAGTTAGACATGCGATTGATATAATTGGCACTGGCTGCATACGGTTTGGAAGCCAGCAAACCACCATCGGCATACATTGCCATGCCTAGCGTGTTTGGCAGCTCTACCCATTCATAAGCATCTGCATAGACGGCTAAATACCACTCGCAAATTTCACTGGGCGCAACGCCATATAGCAATGCAAAATTGCCTGTGATCATTAAGCGTTGAATATGATGTGATGTTGCATCTTTTTTGGTTTGCGTAATAACGTGCTGCATGCAGCGCATTTTAGTATCGCCAGTCCAATAAAAATCGGGTAGCGGGTGCTGGCTTCTAAAAAAGTTACGCTTTGCATAACCTGGCATATGCAACCAATAAAGCCCGCGGACATATTCGCGCCAACCTAAAATTTGCCGAATAAAGCCTTCTACAGAATTAAGTGGGGCTTTTTTTTCTTGGTAAGCGGTTAGCGCTTTTTCACAAATTTCGGTGGGCAGTAGCAAGCCACAATTTAGGTATTGTGAAATCACTGAGTGAAATAACACATTTTCATCAAACAGCATTGCATCCTGATAGGTGCCAAATTTAGGTAGTGCGTATTTTATAAAGTGATTTAAAGCTGCTAAAGCTTGCGGCCTAGTCACCGCAAAATCAAAATCTTCCAAATCACCAAAATGTTTACCGAAATGCTTTTCGACAAGCTGTAGTACTTTTTTAGTAATTGCATCAGGCT
>CAYXLV010000015.1:7835-9062 GCA_964465995.1 uncultured Coxiellaceae bacterium
GGCTGGTAACGTGAGCGGTCTGGCAACTTATTATTATCTTTAAGTGGCTGTCGGTTTTCCGTGTCATAATTCCACTTACCACCTACTGGTTTTTGATTTTTCTGCATTAAGATACCAGTTTTTTTGCGCATTTCACGATAAAAATACTCCATACGCAATGAATTACGATCTTTTGCCCATTGTTTGAATTCATCTGTAGTTGCAAAAAAACGATCATCGGTCTTTATTTCAACTGGAATTTTAAAGCTTGACTCCCACTTTTCCATCATTGACAGCACACGGTATTCGCCGGGTTCTGTGCAAATCAGTTTTGTGGCTTTATGTCGCTTTAAGACAGCTTTTAATGTTGCGGTGAAACTTTTTTTACTCGCCGCGCTATCAAGTTCAATATAATCAACCTGATAACCCTTATCTTTTAGCGACTGAGCAAAGTGGCGCATTGCGGCAAAAAGAAAGGCAATCTTTTTGGGATGATGCTTTACATAGGTCGCCTCATCTTGCACTTCCATCAGCGTAATCACATCGTGTTTTTTATCACAATCTGCTAGTGCGCTAATATTGGTATTGAGTTGGTCGCCGAGTATTAAGCGAACCACAGTTGCTGTTGACATAGTTATTCATCACTTAAAGTTGTTGGGACGATGACTTCGGAATGCAGCGTCCGATGCACTGGACATTTATTGGCGATTTCAAGAAGCTTTTGGCGTTGCTCTTGATCTAGCGAACCTTCTAATTTAATCGTTCGTATGATCTCGTCAATTTTTCCAGATGTGGTTTCGCAATCACCACAATCAGTTGCATGGATTTTGCTATGCGCTAGAGTGACTGTCACTCTATCTAAAGGCAGTTGTTTTTTTTCAGCGTACAGTCGCAATGTCATCGAAGTGCATGCGCCAAGCCCGGCCAACAATAAATCATAAGGCCCAAGTCCCGTATCATCACCGCCAAAATCAATCGGCTCATCCGCTAGTAATGTGTGCTGACCTGACTGCACGATTTGGCTAAATTTACCCTGTCGTGTTTCACTCACGATAACCGTGCCAGGTGCGGTTGCAGTATCCGATGCAGCTGGTGCCTTGCTAAGATACCGAGCTACCCAAGCAGATAACACATGCGCGACATAAGCCGCATCATCACGTCGAGTCAGCAAATGGTCAGCACCGTCGAGTGAAATAAAACTTTTAGGATGTTTTGCAGCTTCGTAAATTTTACGGGCATGTTCTATGG
>CAYXLV010000015.1:9072-14608 GCA_964465995.1 uncultured Coxiellaceae bacterium
GGCTAATGGCGGTTAATAATTTTTGGTTTTGGATATCTTCTAAGAAGTGTTTTTTGATAGTAAATGGTCGACCTGCTAGTTCAACTTCGACTGCATCATTGGCTTCAATATCCGCCACATGATCGGCAAACAAGTGTGCAATATGACTTGGGTCACTCGGCGCGCCTATGGTGCTTACTGCCACGACACTCGGTAATTGTGCTGCCGCTGCAAGTACCGCTGCACCACCTAAACTATGACCGATTAATAATTTAGGGGCTTGGAAAGTATTTTCTAAAAATTGTGCTGCTGCTAATAAATCTTGTACGTTAGAAGAAAAATTTGTGTTGGCAAAATCACCGCCACTACTGCCTAAACCGGTAAAATCAAAACGTAAGACCGCAATACCGTCATTAGTTAATGCCTTGCTGATGCGTGATGCGGCAACAACATCTTTGGAGCAAGTAAAACAATGGGCAAATAAAGCAAAGGCATGAGGTTGAATGGAGGGAAGTTCTAAGTTGGCAGCGATTGTATCGCCAAAAGCACCGTCAAAGGTCACTTTTTTGCTGTTCGACATATAGCATCCTTGTGCAAATTCTTAGGACACTAGTTTAACGTATTTCCTGAATGAATCCATCTTTGCGCAGTGACGCTAGCGCTCTTCCAACTCGCGTAATGCATGGTGGACACGGCTTAACATGCTAGCGGCGTCACCACCCATGTTTTCTTCATCCGCGACTAAAATGCCGCGGGCATCATATTCCCATTGTTTTAAAACTTGGATTTTTTCTTCATGCGAGAGTGAAACATCTTTCAGGACATCAGCAGGCTCTTGGTAGATTCCAGCGGGATCTGCTAACGCCCGTGCGAGGTCTGTCATAACATCACCTTTGGCTTTCTATTTTTAATACAAATATAGTACAGCCAGTGCGCCTATCATACTTGAAAAAAGCGTGCTAATCGTCTGTTATTATTCAATAAGTTAAGCATCGCGCTACGGCTTTAATAGGGCCTGCCCTTCAGTTATACTTGGCGCACAATGGATAAATCACCAACTCCCTTATTTGACACGCTTGATCGCTTGGCAGCCGTTCCACAGCGAATTGAGGGTATTGCTTATCCCGACGACTATGCGCATGCTCATCATTTTCTCTATAGCTATCGCGGTAGTGAAGCAACGTTTAATGCCTACAGGCGTGAGATTGAGCGGCTTTTGCACTGGGCTTGGCTGATTGCTAAAAAGTCGATTCGTGAGATTAAACGCGCTGAGTTTGAACAATTTCTTGAGTTTTGCCAGAAACCACCACTGTCCTGGATTGGCGATAAGAATGTGGCACGCTATCGATTGCATCAAGGTGAGCGTGTTGCCAATCCTGATTGGCGACCGTTTGTGGCAAGCATTTCTAAAATGGCACATCGAGATGGGCAAGCCCCCGACCCTAAAGAATATCGATTATCGCAAAAAGCATTGCAGGCGATTTTTGCGATCTTAAGCAGTTTTTATAATTATTTAATTCAGGAAGATTACGTCGAATATAACCCCATCGCACAAATACGCCAAAAAAGTAAATTTTTACGCAAACAACCTAGTCAAACTGTGATTCGGCGTTTAAGTGAGTTGCAGTGGAGTTATGTTATTGAGATAGGTGAACAGTTAGCTAACGAGCAACCGGATAAACATGAACGCACTTTATTTATTATGCAGGCTTTATACGGCATGTATTTGCGAGTATCTGAATTAGCGGCTTCAAAGCGTTGGGAGCCACAGATGGGCGATTTTTATCGTGATCTTGATAATCAATGGTGGTTTAAAACCGTCGGTAAAGGTAATAAAGAAAGACATATTGTGGTTAGCGATTCTATGTTAGCAGCGCTCAAACGTTATCGACAAAGCTTAGGGTTATCACCACTGCCCTCGCCTGGTGAAACCACGCCTTTGATTTTAACTGTTAGTGGCACTGGACCAATTACGACAACACGACAAATTCGCGCGATTGTGCAATTTTGTTTTGATCAAACTGTGCAGCGCATGCATAGCGATGGCATGCATGAAGAGGCACAAACCCTCAAGGTAGCGACCGTGCATTGGCTGCGGCATACCGGCATTTCAGATGATGTAAAAGTTCGGCCGCGCGAGCATGTGCGTGATGATGCGGGTCACAGCTCTAGTGCGATCACCGATAAATATATTGATGTTGAATTACGTGCGCGACATGCGTCAGGTAAAAATAAAAAAATTAAACCGGAGGATTAAGATGGGACAATTGGTTGATGGTAAATGGGTCACACAAGCAGAAATTGCTGAGATTAAAAAAGGTCGGTTTGAAAGACCGGCATCCGTTATTCGTGACTGGATCACGCAGGATGGCTCAAGTGCATTTAAAGCTGAACCCAATCGTTATCATCTTTATATTTCTTATGCCTGCCCTTGGGCGTGTCGCACTTTAATTATGCGCAAATTAAAAGGCTTGGAAGATGTTATTTCTTTGTCTTATGTGGATGCGTTGATGGGCAGCGAAGGCTGGTCGTTTGGTGAGTCAGGCGATGATACCAAAGATCCTCTATATAATAAGTCTCATCTGCATGAAATTTATACCACCAGTCATCCAGATTATACTGGGCGAGTTACCGTCCCCGTTTTGTGGGATAAGCAAAGCAAAACAATAGTGAATAATGAATCGGCTGAAATTATGTGCATGCTGAATCGAGAGTTTAATGAGTATGCAAGTTCTGATATTGATTATTGTCCAGAGGCTTTACGTGCTGAGATTGATGAGATTAATGAGTTTGTTTATCACTCGATTAATAATGGCGTTTATCGTTGTGGTTTTGCTAAGAGCCAAGCGGCTTATGATGAAGCATTTGATCAGTTGTTTGCTGCGCTTGATAAAATTGAAGCGCGCTTAAGTAAGCAGCGGTATTTGGTGGGTGATACGATTACTGAGGCGGACTGGCGCTTGTTCACCACTTTAATACGTTTTGATCCTGTTTATGTCGGTCATTTTAAATGTAATAAAAAACGCATTGCGGATTACCCGAATTTATCTGGCTATTTACGTGAGCTTTATCAAATTCCCGGCGTTGCGGAAACGGTGCGGTTTGATCATATTAAAGTGCATTATTATGCGAGTCATTTGACGATTAATCCGACGGGTATTGTGCCTAAAGGGCCGGAGATGGATTTGATGGCGAAGCATGAGCGTGGGCAAGGTGTTTTTTGAAAACTCAGATGAGCACCAATGAGAGATTACTCGATCCAAATGATTTTATATTAAAGTAAAAAAAATACCTAACAATTCACGTATTAAACAGAGGCTTCTTTTTAAATGCAGATGTTTTGGTTTTGGGGTTTTTATTTCAGCTTAAGAAGCTTTTTTTGTTAGGCAACCTCTCACTGGCGTTCGTGGCTCAGTTTTCATGCATTGGCAGAAGGCTGTGACAACGGAGCCGCGAACGCTAGTGAGAGGTTGCCCAACTCAAATGGCTTTATATTGAATTAAAAAAAATATCTAACAATTGTCGTATTAAACAGAGGTTTCTTTTTAATTGCAGATGTTTGTGGTTGGAGTTTTTTATTTTAGCTTGAGAAGTTGTTTTTGTTAGGCAACCTCTCACTGGCGTTCGTGGCGCAGTTTTCATGCATTGGCAGAAGGTTGTGACATCTGAGCCGCGAACGCTAGTGAGAGGTTGCCCAAAAATACAAGCTTCGATTTTATGTTAATACATAATTGTTGAGAAGCTAAATTCACAAAAAATAATGGACGACTTTTTTTGCTAATTTGTGGATAAAAGCTATGCCACAGAATAGATAACCTGGCGCTTAAGCGCTGGGGATTGCCTTATAACACCTATCTATTGCTTTATAAAAATCGCCTGTTGTTTTGATAGCGTTCTTTTTGCCGTCACGAAATTCTGGCTGGAAGAAAGCAGATGTTTTAATCACAGTTTTTTCACATGCATCTTTTTTAATTGTGCCATTGGTATTACCAGCCAATATAAGCTGTGACCCAAGAATATCTTTAATTTGAGTCAATGTATTGCATTTTTGAATGGCAATTTTAACAGCTCTTGCACGATTATTATGGTGGTGCCCAAAAACACTAAATTTTAGCGGGCTAATATATTGATCCAGTATCATGACAAGGCTAGCTTTTGTTTTATGGAATTCTAACCTAGTAATTTTTACCTCACCTTTCAAAATGTCATAAATTGTTTTGGCATGACTAACAATTTTTTGGTTATATTTAAATTGCTGCCGCTTCTCCTCCAATTGATTCAGTTCGGCTGTTAATCGCTGTGGATTATTCTCATATTTTTCTAGCACTGCTTCCGCTTGCCGTTTAT
Source organism: uncultured Coxiellaceae bacterium (assembly GCA_964465995.1). Classification (GTDB taxonomy): domain Bacteria; phylum Pseudomonadota; class Gammaproteobacteria; order Coxiellales; family Coxiellaceae; genus CAYXLV01. The sequence goes on from CAYXLV010000015.1 coordinate 13,399, forward strand.
CATTATTCAATAACTGTATCCTGAGATTTGCTGATTTGATTTTTTCTTCAAGTAATTCTAATTTTTGATTAACTGCAACATTTAACTCACTCTCTGATTCATCATTTCCACTTCGTCTATTAACAGCCTCATCAGAAGAAAGAATCTTATTAAAACGCTTCTTTCTTTCATCTAAATCCTCCGTCCGCTCCTTTATTAACTCAGTCAATATTTCTATCTCAGATTTCAAGCTCTGCTTTTTCTCCTCTATTTTTTTCTTCTTCCTATCCCAATATTCATCGCTTGCTTTCAAATATGCAGCAACTTCGCTGAAAAACTCTTGCTCATCATTATGATTTAAGATGCAGGCCATTTGTCCATACAACGTGGCATCGATTGGATTTTGAGCACCTCCATCATCAATAATCAAAGCAGTATGTCCAAGTGCTCTGCATACAAACATTAGCACTATATCTTTTGCAATAGCTTTTTTTTCATAATTCCTTTTTAGCAAAACGGTATTGTTTAAATCTATTGCATTTTCATCTGCATAGTTTTGCAAAGCATTATGTTTTTGCTGATCATCTTTGCCTTGCAATACATTATCAGACAAAACTGAGCAGTAATTCTTGAAGCGGCCCGCCATAGATTCTAATTCCATTAGCAAACGGCTCGAAAGTAGCGGTGCAGGTGTATGAAGCTTGATTTCTGTTCTGGCTTGCTCTTCAATTTCTTGTTTTTGCGAACTTTTAACTGGCAAGGTAATTGTGCACATGAATTGACTTATTACCAACTCATCAATCTCATAGCTATTTAAAGTCAGCCTATTCAGGTTTGTGCTTGGCTGATTAATATACTGAGGCAGAGCGCTAATATAATGCAATGCCTCACCTTCTTTTCTATGCGCATCAAAAATAAGTTTTATCTTTTCAAGATGACATTTAGCAAACTCTGCTTGTTGCAAAACTATTTTGAGGTCAGGTCGAATATGTTGATTAGCAGTGGATAGTTCCTGGAAAAAATTCTGAATCAGACAGAATAGTTGTCCGTGGTTGTAAGAGACATGGCGATCAGGGGGAGCTAACGCTTCGAGGAATTCTTTAATCCAAAGTGTGACTTTTCCCAAGTTGTATTTTTTGCTACTAGAATTTAGCTCAAGTGTTTCTAGATCATCTAATAACTTTTTCATTTTTCCACAGCTCGTCAATTTTTCTGATTAACATTATGATAT
>CAYXLV010000016.1:0-14192 GCA_964465995.1 uncultured Coxiellaceae bacterium
TTAGCATGACTCGCTTTTCTTGCTCAAGTGGAATAGCGACACCAGGAAAAAGTGTTAATGTTCGTGGTTGATTGGCACACAGCTTAGTTTTGCGAATGTAATTTTTTAGTTCTGGCAGTTTTAATTGATTGAATACTTTAAAGTGACGATTTTCTTTGGCAACATCCACTGCTGTATTCCCAAAATGTGAAGTTGTCATTAAAGCACCTTTATCACGAAAGTATTTAACCACCTCAACTTGGCCGGTGAGAGAAGCCAGATATAACGGGGTGGTACCATCATTAGCAAGCACATTGATATCAGTCCGATACTTATCAACCAAAAGCTTAACTACTTCTAGCTGTCCTTCTTGAGCGGCTATGTGGAGCGGAGTAGCACCCTCATGGCTTATTGCTCGGTTTTGAAGCGCGCCATGTTCAAGGAGATAGGTTACTATCTTGACATGTCCATGTTGTGCTGCGATATAAAGTGGCGTCATGCCCTCACGATTGCGGGAATTAATATCCGCCCCTTTTTCCACTAAAAATTTTGTAATGTCCAGCTGTGAATTAGAGACGGCATCGTGAAGAGGAGTTTCTCCGCTAGAGCTTCTTTGATGGATGTTAGCACCATGCTTAACTAGACTCTTCACAGCCGATAAGTTGCCCCAGCGTGTCGCTAGATGCAAGAGGGTTAGCTTGCCATTACTACGAGCAGTTCTATTTGCTCTAGCGTCTACACTTGCACCTAGCATCACTAGGTTTTCAAGTTCGGTGCTCGATTGGTGGCATATAATGGCCCAGAGTAATAAGTTATTATGAATGTACTGATGATGTTTTGAAGGAGACTGGTTTTCCTGGGGGGAGGCATACAATTGAGGCTGAACAATCTTTTGATAGCAATAATTCTGCAAGTTTTTAGAGTGACTCTTTTCAATAAAACGGTAGATTACTTTATTATCAGATAGTAATGCATTTAATTCGTCAAGCATTAGCGGCGGTGAAAGCTTTTCCAGTCCGCTGATATCAGCTTCTTTGAGGAGAGAGCAAATACGGCGTTGCCGCTCTGTGAGGTTTGCATAAGTGGTTTTATAGCGAGCTTTAAAAACCTTGTACCAATTAGGGTTTTTTCTCCTTTTGTGCGCCTTAAGTGCTTCTGGAAAATGGACTTCTAGCTTTTTCTTCCACAAGAGCTTATCCCGGGCCAAAGCATTGCCATATATATTTGTTGCTGCCATTGCGAGCAAGTCTTCTGGCGGGAGTTGCGAGAGGATCGCTAACTCCATTTCAGTAGATAAATTTGCTTCTGAAAAAAACTTCATTTTTTTCCTTTAGCCATTTATTGAGCTTTGTGGTCTTGCGCTAGAAGTCTCTTCCGATTTCAGTATTGGCTGATTTTCTTGTTCACTACCACTTAAACGCAAGCGTCTCCAAAATACCCCAATATAGTTGCTACAACCACTCCCATGTTCAGATTGGAATATCCCTCCTGCAATCCGCTCGACAACAATTGCTATTAATGCACCAAAGAAGGCGGACAATAATTGCGCAATGTCTAGCGCTTCTTCCGGGTGTTTTGATCCTTTAAACACCTCATGCCGTAGGCCATATTGTACAGCAAAAAAGGTTAAAGTAGATAGCATTAGTGCACTAAATCCAGTCACACAAGAGGATCGAAAAGTCGGTTTGATCGGGTCCTCATCGACTTTTTCAGATTCTTGTTCGTCTTCAGAAGCTACAGAACGTTCCTCATAGTGCTTTTTCCTTGCTTTTCTACCACGTTGCAAACCTCCAACATTATTTTGTTTTGCTCCCTCACTAGGCTCCCAGCGATAACGATTCATAATAATCACACCTGCTCCCGCCAAGGTGCCCGTCACCGCCGCGGTCGTGGCTGTATATTCTGGCGTAAGCTCCTGTGCTGATAACTCCCCTAATAACACCCAGTCCACTGAGAGCTTAACTATGCCAACAATGCTGATAAATATCGTATCACGTAAAAAATCTTTTAAGTGGTAGTGTTTGTAAGCATTGGGTTCAGTTATAGGTTGGAAGGCATTATTCTCACTTGCTAGCGCCTTCTCATCCGAAAGCCCAGCAATCTCAATCAGGCTTCGCCCTTCAGCCACATAAGTTTCTAGTCCCACAAATGAAGAGATAAGAGCAAATAAGGCAGTAATCCCACTAGGCAAAAAGTCTCTATTAGTGGGCTCAGCGGAGTGTGACTTCTCGTAAAGCGCATCTGAGGTTTCCAGTAGCGCACCATAAGCAATGATGGCTGCCATGCCACTTAGCAAAAAGCACAGCCCATAGACTAGTGATTTTTTAAGCAATCCTTTTCTATCGTTTAGAAAATCTGATTTTAATGCTGTCCAGGCATTCTTTATAGGCTCTAACCAGCTCTTTTGATGGGTTGCCTCATAAGTTTTATAGGCCAAAAATACCTTGAACCGGCGACTATACAGCGCCAACCGACAGAGGAAATAGATAAAACCGAGTGTCCCTGCAAATGACCAGGTCAACCGGCTGGCTAATAGTTCTTCTTTGGTCATGTCTAGGGTTGGAGTATGGATTAAGTGATACGTTTCTACGAGTCCTAATAAGCCAAACGTCATGGCGCTAGCAATTGGGAGCATATTGACTCCCAGTATTGCTAAAGGCTTTAGACTCCAGTGCAATGATTCTGTATAGTTTTTCTGTGTATTGCCAAAGCGGTAACCCTTCTTCACTAACTCTATCATCGAACGACCATCCATAGAGAAAAACTGAAAAGCCATCACAATCGACAAAAAAGCTGTCGGTATAATTGTGTAGAGTGAGGTTTTTTTAGTAAACGAATCCAGTGCAACGTTGGAGTTAGTATATGCGATCGTGCCTTCTGCTAAAGCACCCAATACCATCATAATGTGTTCAGTGGGATGCAGCACTGCTTGACGTAGCCCCTGTGGAATACGATGCCAATAGCGTGGACAAAGCGGTGGATCATTGGTATCTATCTCGTCTTTGGCATTTAAAGTTATGATATTTTCACGAAGCTCCAGACCAAACACACCTGCTCCGGCAATACCTGAAAATGTCCATAACCAGCCATAGCGTTGTCAATTAAATGTTCTAGGCGTCATACCAAGCGTTGATAGTAGCTGGGAAAAACTCAACAAACCAAAGCCAATGCCATCAACCAATGCTGGGAATGCCGCCAGGCTGGATGCAACGGGGCGGTTACGAATAATTTGACCTAAGGCTTCAGTGTGTTCTTCTGAATCAGAATCTGAATCTTCAGAGTAATCTGCGATTCCTTCTTCATCAGATAAAGGCGCGTTTTGGTCCCTTCTAATTTGAATCTCTGATGAAGAGCGCTCAAGTTTGATACCCTCTTCTTCTTCTAATAAATCTTCCTGTTTAAACATGATGAAAATCCCTTAATTGAATTCAACGATGGTCCTTACTCAAATCGAGCAAAGCGTAATCTAAATAAAGCAGTGCTGTCAATTTGTATGTAGTGTTTGCCTGCATTCTCTTAGGTGTGCTGATTTAGAGCCTTTTAAAAGCTAAAAATACGATTGGACAAGTATTGAACTAATTCAGCACTGCCTTTTGCCGGACCCGCAAAGCCAATATATTGGTCTGGTCGCACTAGTACTAAAGTGGATTGGTGAATCCCCAGTTTTTTGGTCAATTCATTGGAGGTGTCGGTGATGATATTTGGCACTTGGCCGAGTTCAATTTTATTAATATCGTTGGCAATAAAATGAGGTTGAATATAATCCGCGTAATCTTCCAGCACTTTTTGATTAATCTCTAATAGTGTGTCGGCATCCACAATATCATTGCCGCAAAAAATTAATAATTGATGTTGCGTGCTGCGAAGGATATTAAAAAGGCGCTGCGTTTGATTTTGGAAATCGACTTTGCAATCAGGTAGGGCATCACCGACTTTGACGCGACGTAAATGTGCATTAGCATTGGTCACGATAGGGCTTTTTTCATAATTAACATTATGCTCTGAGACAACATTGACCACTTTTTTACGCAGTGCTTGATGACGATTAATTAAGCCAAACACAAAATTGCGCACCATTCTTAGCAGTGGGTTTTTAGAAGCAACCACATGAGTCATCGCGGTGGAGCCACGCAAAACAGCTTGCGCAATCGGTCGGCGCTCTTCGCTGTAGCTATTTAATAGTTGTTGATGGGCAGCGCCTTTAATCGTCAATGCTAATTTCCAAGCCAGGTTAAAGGCATCTTGAATGCCAGTATTCATACCTTGCCCGCCAACGGGTGAATGAATATGCGCTGCATCACCGGCTAATAAAACTCGTCCTTGTTGGTAGCGCGGCACAATCCGTTCATTAATCCAAAAGCCAGAGGTCCAAGTGGGTTCACCAATAGTCACTGGAAAGGGGCAGCGCTCTTTAGCAAGTCGTTCAAAATCTTTTTTAACTGGGTGGGTGCTTTGGGAGAGTTCAGGGTCGTTGGTTACTTCAAATAAAATACGGCGTACGCCAGGCTCATAAGTAATAACGGCCATCGGGCCATGGTGCGATAAAAAGGCAACCAAATCATGATCGCCAAACTCCCACTCAATTTCTGCATCCGCCATAATAAAATGCTCACCGAGTGATTGTCCTTCAAAGGGAATATTTAATTGGTTGCGAATAAAACTGTGTGCGCCATCACAAGCGACTAACCAATCAGCATGCAACGCCTCTTCAGCGCCGGATTCATTTTTTAAGGTCACATGAAAACCATCGGCTGCATTGGCAAAGTCCGCAATTTCAACGTGGAATTCAGGGTGAATATTGTGTTCGGCTAAATGTTCAATTAATAAGGCTTCGGTATGATGTTGCGCTAGACCTAGTGCAAAGGGATATTGGCTGTCGATTAAATTAAAGTTGGATTCAACGATTTTTTTGCCATCGGCAAAAATTGTAAACTGATTAAGTTTAATGCCCTTGGTTAACACCTTATCGACTAAGCCCATTTGTTCAAAAATTTCCAGGGTTCTAGAGTGAAGGGCGAGGGCGTTGGAAGTGGCGATGGGTTTTTGTTCTTTATCAATAATTCGAAATTCAATACCATGTCGGTGTAACTCACTGGCCATGCTTAAACCGGTTGGGCCAGCGCCGACGATTAAAACGGGAATGGTATTGGGCATATTTAAAACTCCTGTCCGTGGTATTTGCTGGTTAGTATTGCACTGACGCGCGCCAAAATGCAAGGCGATCCGTGCTAATTCCTGGTATGATGGCCGCACTCAAAACGATGCTAACTAACGATATGGATGCCACGTTATGTTTGATATTTTACGACCGTTTATGATTTCTTTTGCCATTGGTTTGATGATTGGTATTGAACGTGAACGTAGTCATCCCGCCGGCGCGCAAACCAGCGGTGTTCGTACTTTTATTCTCTTCGCTATTTTGGGTACTTTTACCGGCGCCATCCACTCGGTTGTGGTAACCGGTGCTATCAGTGCTTTTGTATTCGGTGCAATTTTATTGGGTTATTTTCGTTCCACTGAGCCAGAGGATCGCAAAGCCTTTATTGGTTTAACCACTGAGCTTACCGCCGGTGTGGTTTTTTGTTTAGGTTATGTGGCAGTGCAGCGGCCTTTTTTAGCGGGTATTGTGGCGCTTGTTGTATTAATTATTTTACTGGGCCGCGAAAAGCTACATGTATTTGCACGCAAACAGCTAAAGCAAAAGGAAATTCAAGCCACCGTTGTTATCTTAGTCCTCTCTTTTACCGTTCTCTCTTTTTTACCCAACCGCACAATTGATCCATGGCAATTAATCAACCCACAGCGCTTAGGCTTATTAGTGATGGCCTTGGCGATTATTCAATTTGGTGGTTATGTCGCGATTCGTGTCTTTGGCCAGCGCTTGGGTATTTTATTGATGGGATTTTTTGGTGGCTTAGTATCAAGCGGCGCGATCTATGTTGCTTTGCCTAAGTTTTCAATCAAACACCCCAAGCTTTATCGTGAAACCGTCGCTGCTGCAATTTTTGCGGCATTAGGTATGTTGGTTGAATTTACCATTATTATTTTTATTGCCGCGCCAGCGCTTATTATGGCATTAGCGTGGCCGCTGACCATGATGATTTTGGTCGGTTTGTTATCCTCATTATTGGTGATGCGCGGCGCTGGTAAGACGGCTTATGTTTCTGAGGCGGGCAATCCGCTGGATTTTAAATCTATTTTGCGCTTGGCTTTATTTATTGGCGGTATGTTGATATTGGTAGCGATTGTAAAACGCTATATCGGTATTGAAGGCGTACGTGCAATTAGTTTCTTTGGTGGTTTATTTGAGCTGCATGGTGTATCGCTGGCTAATGCGACACTGTTCATTGAAAACAAGCTAACGCTGCAGGAAGCAGCGCTAAGCTTAGGTTTGGCATTATCGGCCACGTACGTGACCAAATTTATTTTATTGTGGTCTTTAGCGCGCAATAAATTTGTTTATATCACTACGCTGTTTTTATCGGCGATGTTAATTGTTGGTGTGCTCGCTTTTTACTTTACTGTTACATAGTGTTTATATCTCAGGTCCAATAACGGGTTCTTTTTTATCAATCAGTAATCGATAAAGCACACCTTGGATTAACATGGTAAAAGGTACCAACCAGATTGCAGCAACTAATGAGATTGCAAACCCCAGTAAAACGATGACATCATGGCGCAAAATGATTCCAAGCAGTCCTGGCAGTATGGTAATGATCGTAAATAATAAAATCGATAGCAGTGATAATATCACTTTGCCCCAGTGGTGTTTAACCACATGAAACGATGTGGTGATGGCTGCAATGGGTGAGAGTTTTTTATCAATGACCAGCGGTAAGCTTAAAATAGTGAAGGCATAAAAAAATAATGAATAAATACTAGCGGCTAAATCCAGGAACGGACGGGCTTTACCAAGCTGCGCGGCAATCGCAGGTGTATTAAAAATCGTGCTAAAAATATTGGCAAACACAGTCAGGATTAAAAAGGTAATCGTCACCGCAAGATAACGTTTAAAAAAACTAAATCCGGTTGTGCCGCGCACAGTGTCCCCGCGTGCTTTACTAATCGCAACCATATAAAAACTGCCATAGAAAGGTGCGGTGACAAAGCACATGATAATGGGTGCTAGAATAGCTTGATACAGGTAGGGAGGGTTTTTAAGGTTCATGCCGCTATAAATCAATAACGCCCCCAAGACCATTGATGCTGCAAAAATACTAATAATAAATAACACCATGGGTGCCCATATTGCCCACTTTACACCAGAGATTAAGTGCCAGGCTTGGCCGATAACTGAACCGACAGAAAAATCTGGGGTTGTTTTATTTTCCATTAATAGCTCCTTGGTTTTGTTCAATAATGTGATCAGGCATGACCACTCCTAATGAAATGACCATTCGCAATGCTTCTTCTACGCTAATATCCAGCTCAATCGCATCTTCTTTGGCAATCAGCATTAAAAAACCTGAGGTAGGGTTGGGTGTGGTGGGAATAAAAATCGTGATGGTGTCGCTTTTAATATGACTAATGTTAAATCGCTCAGAGGTTTGAAAAGCAACACTCCAAAGACCTTTGCGCGGATACTCAACAAGAAGTACCTTACGAAACGATTTGCTCTGTGGTTGCAAGATGGCATGCAACACTTGTTTAACAGCGGCGTGAATACTGCGGATTAAGGGAATGCGCGACAATAATTTTTCCCATGCGTTGACTAGGCGATGGCCAATAAAGTTGGTGACCAGTAATCCTGTCAGTAATAAAATTAGCAAAGTAAAAATCAAGCCAAGCCCTGGAATATGGATGCCAAATAGCTGATCGGGTTGGTATTGGGCGGGAAGGAGAGACAAGGTGCGGTCTAATAAGCGAATAATAAAACGAATCACGACAAAAGTAATAATAATCGGAACCCAAACAATCAAACCTGCAATAAAATAACGCCGCATTAATTAGTGTCCATTAGTTAATCACAATAGTGGCATATGATATCAAACTATTGATTGATTGGTAAAACTACGCATTGTTGGCTGCTAAGGCTAGTACTAGAATTATTTCCCAACTAGATCCAGAACCAAGGAGTATTATATGAGAAATTTTATATTGAGAGTGTAACAATTTCTTAATAAAAAGCAGCCAGATTCTTTGCTTGCGCTGTATTTTTCGTGCTACGCAGGCGTATCGGTGCTTGCCCCATCGGCTCTTTATTATTCAGAGATTCAGCAAGAACGAGAGTTGCTAAAAAGAGGCTTTCACAAAGAAATAACTGGGTCTCGACATCGAATAATCGGTGGGTATCCGCTGTTTCCACCAGTTATTGAACAAGAATCAACATATCAGTGGAAGCCGAGCCACTCTAAAGCTAGTGAGCTGTAAAGTGTGGCTGCAAAAACTGCCTGCACGATTTAGCTAAAGTGCAGGCAGCATTCGTGGTGTTTTAATCGTCTTTTTTAGTGGTTGTAGAGCTTGAGTCGCTCGGTTTGGAGGTGGTGGTATCGGTGGTAGTAGTGCCTTCACTACTTGACTTTGATTTTTTGTCTTTGTCTCGAACATCGGTGACATACCAGCCGCTGCCTTTTAAGTGATAGGCGGATGCAGAAATCACACGCTTTAATTGATTGGCATGACAGCCTGGGCATTCTTCAGCCGGTGGATCGGAAATCTTTTGTAAAATTTCATGACGTTGCTTGCAAGCTTCGCATTCATATTCATAAATTGGCATCGTCGGTTACCTCAATAAAAGCCATAAAAATTATTCGCCATAGGGTACCCAAATATTTTTAATTTGGGTAGCGTGACGTAAAAATTCTTGGCCTTGTGCTTGCTGATTATCGTACCAGTCAAACAGCTTGCCATGAGTGACCCAAGTGCGTTTCATATTATCAGCACTGGCATGCTCCACCATTTTGCTGCCGGCTTGATCGCCAAAATACCATATGCCATCCACGCCATCGTGCTTGGCTAATACTTCAGCCAGTTCAGTTGGATCTCCTGTGACAATATTGATCACGCCAGCGGGCACATCGGATGTGTCCAATACTTGGTAAAAGTCAGTTGCGATTAAGGCGTAGTTTTTAGCCGGCACCACAACCACCCGGTTACCCATTGCGATGGCGGGGATCGCCGTTGAGATCAATCCGATGAGCGACACTTCAGCAGGACAAACAATACCCAGCACGCCAATCGCTTCTGGCATGGCCAAAGTGACGTTGCGCAGCGGCGTATGATGAATATGGCCGTCGTATTTATCGGCATAAGCGGCGTAAGTAAATAAGCGTTCAATGCATTGCGCTACTTCGGCTTTTGCAGCGCTGTCATTCACACCTGTGTGATCGACAATGCGTTTGGCAAATTCGTCGTGGCGTGCCGATAAATTTTCCGCGAGATAATAAAGGATTTGTGCGCGCTGATGGGCTGTGGTTTTTTCCCATGCGTCGGCTTGCTCGGCCGCAGCCACTGCATTGCGAATATCTTTGCGATTACCCAAGCTAACGTCACTGAGTGTGGTATAACTATGCCCGCTATCTGGACGGACTTGCTTGCCACCAATATAAAGCTTTGCCGTGCGATCAATTGCTTGAGTCGTTGGCGGTGTTTTCATTTTGAAAGTGTTAGTGGTTTTATGTGTGCTTAACTGGTCTTCCCATTTAGGCTTTACATATTCCCATAAACCTTCTTTACCGCCTTCACGACCAAAGCCTGATTCACGATAACCACCGAAACCGGCTGCGGCATCAAAGACATTGGTGCAATTAATCCAAATGCTGCCAGCTTTTATTTTAGGTGCAATATCTAGCGCTAAATTAATATTTTCAGTCCAGATGCTCGCCGCTAAGCCATAGCGAGTATTGTTGGCGAGTGCAACTGCTTCGCTTTGCGTGCGAAAGGTCATGCTAATAAGCACGGGCCCAAAAATCTCAACCTGCGCAATTTCTGCAGCAGGTGCGACGTTAGTGAATAGTGTTGGCGGAAAAAAACAACCATCTTCAGGACAAGCATTATCGGGTTGCCAGAGCGTTGCGCCAGCTTGTTCACCGCTTTTAACCAGAGCTTGAATTTTTGCTAATTGCGTTGGATCTATAATAGCGCCCATATCGATCGTTTTATCTAATGCATCGCCTACTCGAAAAGTGCTTAAGCGTTTTTTAATTTTATTGATTAAGGTGTCTGCAATACTTTCTTGGACTAATAAACGTGATCCTGCGCAACATACTTGACCTTGGTTAAACCAAATCGCATCCACCAAACCTTCGACCACGCTATCTAGGTCAGCATCTGCAAAAACAATAAAAGGTGATTTACCACCTAACTCCAATGACAGTTTTTTACCGCTACCCGCCGTTGCCTGACGAATACGCTTGCCGATTTCAGTGGAGCCGGTAAAAGCAATTTTTTGAATATCCGGATGCTGCACAATTAACTCACCGGTTGCGCTATCGCCCGTCACAATATTCACCACACCCGGTGGTAGCCCAATCTGTTCACAAATCTCGGCAAATAATAATGCGGTTAATGAAGTTTGCTCAGCCGGTTTTAAAACCACTGTATTCCCCATCGCTAACGCGGGTGCGATTTTCCAAGCCAACATTAATAAAGGAAAGTTCCAGGGAATGATTTGCCCAACCACACCAAGGGCTGTGTAATCGCTAAATTCTGTTTCCATCAATTGAGCCCAGCCGGCGTGGTGATAAAAATGACGAGCGACTAATGGAATATCAATATCACGTGATTCGCGAATGGGTTTGCCGTTGTCTAATGATTCCAGCACGGCGAATAAGCGCGCGTGCTTTTGCACGTGACGAGCGATGGCATATAGAAAACGGGCGCGACCATGACCACCTAGATCAGTCCATTTTTTTTGGGCTTTTTTAGCCGCATGCACGGCGGCATTCACATCATCACTATTGGCTTGCGCGATTTTAGCGAGCTCCGCGCCATTGGCTGGATTGATGCTGGGAAAGTAGGTGGCTTTGCGCGGTGCGTGCCATTGGCCATTAATAAATAAATCAAACTGCGCGCGATGCTGGCTTAACCATTCATCAGCTGTGGTTTGGCTCTCTAATGCGTCGCCATATTCCATCGTATTAAAAATCTTTGTGATATCAGACGTTGTCTTCATAGCGTCACTCATTTTATTGTTACGTTAAGCCATTGGATGGCGGTAGGCGGCGGAATATCGACCGGTTAAGTGATACTCTAATTGCCGTTCAATATCGCCTAATAAACTACTGGCACCAAAGCGAAATAACTGTGGGTTTAACCACGCATTACCTAGCTCTTCTTTAATGAGAATCAACCATTCAAGTGCTTGCTTTGCCGTGCGAATGCCACCTGCAGGTTTAAAGCCAACCTGATAACCGGTTTGTTCATAGTAGTCACGAATCGCGCGCACCATCACTAAGCTCACTGGCAAGGTAGCGTTGCTACTTTCTTTCCCAGTGCTGGTTTTTATAAAATCCGAACCGGCCATCATGCAAACTTGGCTGGCTTTGGCCACATTGGTTAAGGTGACTAATTCACCAGTCGCTAAAATTGATTTCATATGCGCAGTGCCGCAAGCTTGTCGATACGCTTGCACTTCATCATATAAAGCTTGCCAGTCACCGGTGAGCACATGCGTCCGGCTAATCACAATATCAATTTCCGCTGCACCGGCCGCGACCGCCGCTTTGATTTGCGCGATTTTAAGTTCTAGTGGAATTTGTCCGGCTGGAAAGCCAGTAGAGACGGCAGCAACGGGAATGTTTGTGTCTTGTAAAGCGTTAACAGCGGTCGTAATAAAATTATGATAAACACACACAGCGCCGGTGGTGAGTGCTAGCTCGTCAGCACCATAGGCTGTAATAATATCTTGGCGCACTGGATGTTTGGCTTTCTCACAGAGCCGCTGCACATTGCCAGGTGTGTCATCACCGGCCAAGGTGGTTAAATCCATGCAAGCAATCGCTTTGAGCAACCAGGCGACTTGCCAGTGTTTTTTAACGGTGCGGCGTTTGGTAAGAGAGAGACAGCGCCTTTCAACAGCGCTGCGATTAATTCGAATAGAGTGAATTTTTTCAAGTTGCAAGGCGGTGCCAGGATTGCGCGCCGCAGCGTGATTATTGGGCATTTGGTAGGGCCTCACGTCATCAATAGTGGCAATGCGCGCAAGAGTAGCACACTATAAATAATCAAAAAAGTCACCACATACGTCACGATGATTTTCCACCATGGCCAGGCTTTCTGACTGAAATAACCCCATAGTCCAGCGACCAAGGCGGCGATTAATGATACAAGCAATAACCCGCCTGTAATCTGACCTAATAAGTAGGCATCACGAATGCCGGCGATAAAAAAAATCACATTGCCAAGGACAATAGTGATCAGTAATAAAATAAATGCTTTACGTATCGGTTTATCTGTTTTCATGCTTTTCTTAATCCTTTAGTCAAAGTGAGTTGGTCAACAAAAAAAGCAGATCGGATGATCTGCCTTTTTTGGCGTTTTCTATTTAGAGAGGGAAATCGTTAATCATCATCCCACTTCAAGGTACCACCAGCTTGGTACTCAATGACGCGTGTCTCAAAGAAGTTTTTCTCTTTCTTAAGATCCATCATTTCACTCATCCATGGGAATGGGTTTTTCACACCGGCGTATTGTTCAGGTAGACCAATTTGCACCAAGCGACGATTGGCAATGTATTGCAAATAGTCTTTGAACATTTCGGCGTTCAATCCCAAAATACCGCGTGGCATGGTGTCTTTAGCATATTGACACTCAAGCTCCACACCTTCGCGAATCATTGCAATTGCTTCTTGCTGGAATTGTTCAGTCCATAGATGTGGGTTTTCAATTTTGATTTGGTTAATCACATCGATACCAAAGTTTGCGTGCATCGATTCATCACGCAAAATATATTGGAACTGCTCAGAAGTCCCTGTCATCTTGCCACGACGACCCATCGCTAAAATTTGGGTAAAGCCGACGTAGAAGAAAATGGATTCAAACACGATGTAGAAGGCAATTAAATCACGCAGTAAACGTTGGTCGTTTTCAGGTGTGCCTGTATTAAAATTAGGATCACCTAAGCTGCGCGTAAAAGGAATTGCCCATGCGGCTTTTTTCGCAACTGCCGGCACTTCACGATACATATTAAACACTTCGGCTTCATCAAGGCCTAAGCTTTCAATAATATATTGATAAGCATGTGTATGGAGTGCTTCTTCAAAGGCTTGGCGTAATAAGTATTGACGACATTCTGGATTAGTAATGTGTCGATATAAAGCCAATACTAAGTTGTTAGCCACTAGTGAATCAGCGGTGGAGAAAAAACCCAAGCTGCGCATAATAATAATGCGTTCGTCTTCCGTTAAGCCATTAGGATCTTTCCAAAGCGCGATATCGGCTGCCATATTAATTTCATTAGGCATCCAGTGATTAGCACAGCCGGCGAGGTATTTTTCCCAAGCCCAGGTGTACTTAAATGGCACCAATTGATTTAAGTCAGCACGACAGTTAATGATTTTTTTATCGTCTACTTGAATACGCGCTGCACCCATTTCCAGCTCTTCTAAACCGGTGGCGCCAGCATGATCGGCTGCGCTATCACTGGCGGCGTCTTGTTGTGCTGCGGTGGCCGCTTTATTTTTTAAAGGGGTTTCAGTGGCGTAATCTCCCCAATCTAATAGTGCTTCTTCTGCCATGTTTCTCTCTCCTGTTTAATACTTAAAATTGCGTTACTGACAAGCTTCACAGTCTGGATCATCAATGGAACATGCCTTGGGTGCGGCAGCATTAGTCGCCACTGCGTTCAAAGCACCATCAGCGATGGTGGCTTTTTCGGTGCTAGTGGCGCCTAAGCTTCGTAGGTAGTAGGTAGTCTTCAGGCCGCGTAACCATGCCATGCGATAGAGCACATCCAGTTTTTTACCAGATGGTTCTGCCATGTATAGATTCAGTGATTGTGCTTGGTCGATCCATTTTTGGCGGCGTGAGCCCGCGTCAATCAACCAGCGTGGTTCAATTTCAAAAGCAGTGGCATACAGTTGTTTAATGTTCGCAGGAATGCGTTCGATATTTTGCAAACTGCCGTTGAAATACTTTAAGTCGTGTACCATTACTTGATCCCACAGACCGAGCTGCTTTAGATCTTTGACAAGGTATGGATTAACGACGGTAAACTCTCCCGATAAATTCGACTTCACATATAAGTTTTGGTAAGTCGGTTCAATCGATTGGGA